>JAJRWP010000014.1 GCA_021545645.1 Zetaproteobacteria bacterium
AGCGGGTGAGAAGGCGCAGGCAGTGCGCGATGCGACGGCTTTCGGGGTTCGGACAGACGTGCCGGAAACCGATTGGGCCGGGGTTCATAAACATGTACATGAAGTGATTGCCGCGATTGCGCCGAACGATTCTGTCGAGCGTTTCGAGGGTCTGGGTGTGCAGGTGATTCGTGCTGCCGGTGAGTTTATTGATGCGCAGACGCTGCGCGCCGGGAAAACCACGATTCGTGCCAAATATTTTGTTATCGCCACCGGATCGTCGCCTTTTGTGCCGCCGATTGATGGTTTGGAAGCGGTCGATTATTTCACCAATGAAAACATTTTCGACAATAAGCAGCCGGTAGAGCATTTGATTGTCATCGGCGGCGGGCCGATTGGTATGGAAATGGCGCAGGCGCATCGCCGTTTGGGGGCTAAGGTGACGGTGATGGAAATGGCGCTCCTGCTGCCCAAAGACGATGCGGAATTGACTAAAATCGTTATCGACAAGCTTGCCGGGGAAGGGGTTGTTTTCTACGAAGGCGGCCGTGATCTGCGTTTTGAGAAAACAGACGAGGGTATTGCCGCTTATTGCGCCACCGATGCCGGTAAACAATGTGCGCGCGGGTCGCATGTGCTGATTTCAACGGGGCGCCGGGCCAATGTGAACGGCTTGAATCTGGAGGCGGCGGGGGTGAATTATTCGCCGCGCGGCATTGATGTCGATGCGCGTCTGCGCAGTTCGAATAAACGCATTTTCGCCATCGGCGATGTCGCCGGGCCTTATCAGTTTACGCATATGGCGGCGTATCAGGCGGGCATTGTGATTCGCAATATGCTGTTCAAAATTCCGGCCAAGGTGGATTATTCGGCAGTGCCGTGGGTCACCTATACCGACCCGGAACTGGCGCATGTTGGCATGACCGAAGCCGATGCCGAAAAAGCGGGAAGGAATATTCGCGTATTGCGCTGGAGCTTTGCAGAAAACGACCGGGCGCAGGCGGAGCGACGCACGGAAGGCCTGATCAAGGTGATTACCGCTAAAAACGGACGGATTCTCGGTGCTAGCATCGTCGGACTGCATGCCGGAGAGCTTATTCAGGCGTGGGTTTTGGCGATCAGTCAGAACATGAAAATTGGTGCAATGGCCGCTATGATTGCGCCGTATCCGACGCTTGCCGAAGCTAATAAACGCATTGCTGGAAGTTTTTATACATCCTCGTTGTTTAGTGACCGGGTGCGTGGGATTGTGCGGTTTTTGATGCGTTTCTGACATTTTTTCTTGATTTCCTCCCGATATTGGCTCTATGCTTCTATGCACTGAGGGTTCAAGGAGGGAAGAATATGCAATCAATGACGATGAAAAAGCTGCATCGATATGGATTTATGCTTTGTGCGGCTGTTGTTTTTTCTGCGCAGAGCGCGCTGGCTGGCGGTTTCCAGATTGGCGAGATGGCGACGAGAGCGTCCGGCATGGGCAGCGCTTTTACAGCCGTGGCCGACGATGCTTCGGCAGCTTGGCATAATCCGGCAGGTGTTGCTTTCAGTACTGGCAATCAGGCAATGGTCGGCAGCGATGCGTTGATCATACCCGGTACCAAGTTTAGCTCGAATTCATCGACCAAGGGCGTGGGTGGTGCGCCGATTACCGCTGCTGTTGATGCAAAGAGTAAAACCTTCTTCGCGCCGCACGGCTATTACACTTATATGGATAAACAATCGGGTTTGGGTGGGGCAATCAGTATCAATGCACCGTTCGGATTGGAGACCAACTGGCCGGAGACATCGCCGTTCAAAACCAAAAATACCTTTTCACGTATTCAGATGTTGATGATTAACCCCAGCGTTGTGTATAAAATCAATGATAACCTCTCTATTGCAGCCGGTGTTGACTATGCGTTTATCAATAATGTTGATTTGAATAGCACGCTTCAGGATATGAACGGAAACGGCGACGGTTGGGGTGCGAATGCCGCTATTCTCTATAAATCCGACAGTTTTAATCTTGGTGTCAGCTATCGCAGCAGAATCAAGGTGGATATCACAGGTAGAGCCATAGCCAAGTCAACGCTTGCCACGCCGTTTGGCGGCACAAGCAGCACGGCGAATACCAGCCTCACCTTGCCGGATCAGGTGAATATCGGTTTGGCATTCAGACCTTCCCCAGCATGGTTGCTTAGCTTTGATGTGGATTGGGTGAATTGGAAGACCTTCGATGCGATTAATATCACCTTTGACAATGCGGCCTACCGAACGTCGGTTTCCAACCTGCAGGCAGCTGTGGGGGCGACGGTGACAGGGCAAACGAATTTACCCGAAAACTGGAAGGCCACTACCGCATTCAGGCTCGGTGCCGAATGGGCATACAGCCCGACGATGCGGGCCCGCTTCGGTTATGTATATGACCCTACGCCGATTAGCGACAAAGATTTCTCACCTGCGATTCCTGGTAACGACCGGCAGATTTTTTCCGTCGGCTATGGCTACGACATCAATCCGCAAGCGACTATCGACTTGCTTTACGCCTATGTGTATTTCAGCAAAAGGGACCAGACGGCTTCGCCGGTTACCGCCGTTGGCTCACCCAATACGGTTAAAAACGGTGTCTATAAATCCAATGTTCATATTCTGGCGCTTTCTGTGAGTTACAAATTCTAACGGTGCTGGCTTTATTGTTTGAAAGGGAAAGGCTCTTCGGAGCCTTTTTTCGTTCCGGTAGGTGAACGTGTTTAAAGCCCGGCGCTGATTTTCCAGCCATCGTTGGTACGGGTGAGCGACAACTCTTCGCGTTGCAGCATTTCGCGCCAACTGCCGTCCATTCGTACCTTCAAACGGTAGGATTGGGCGGCGCGCGCATGATGTTCGTCGGCAATGAACACATCGCGGCCGAAGCTGTGCATTTTCATATCGCGAAATTGTTCAAACAGCTTTTGCATGTGCGCGACTATAGCCGCTTTGTTTTTACCTCTGTCGTGGTAGGCATCGCTGATTTGTGCTGCGTAAGCGGTGATATTGCGCTCGCTGATGGCCTGATCACGTGCATTCAGCACGCGGTTCACATCGCTGACTGCCGATTGGCTACAGGCACTTAGCAGCAGAACAGCCAGAGCGCAGGTATATCCGCTACGAGAAAGACGTTTAAGCAATGTAAACTAGAGAAAACGCGCGGCCTTGCGGCTCCAATCGCTGTTCGGGTAATTGTGTTTGAGAATCATGGCTGTTTGATGGGCATTTTCGGCAATACCCAGCTTGTCGAACGATGCAGCCAGCCAGTACAGCCCTTCTTCGATGGCAGTTGTGGTCTGATATTTTTCAAGAATCATCTGAAAACGATTGGCCGCAGCCACATAACGGCCTTTGTCGAAATAGAATTTTCCGACATTCAGTTCGTGTCCGGCCAGTCTATTGTACAAGCGTTGCAAGCGGTTGGTGCTGTCTTTGGCATAGGTGCTTTGCGGGTGTTCTTTGAACAGGCGCTTAAAGCTTTCGATGGCTTTCAAGGTTTGTTCTTGGTCGTTTTTAGCTGGCGAAGATTGACGGTAGTGGCTCATCGCCAGCATGTATTTGGCATAATCGACATTCGGATGGCGCGGATGACGTTCGGCAAATTCTTTGCTGAGAACTTCGGAAAGAACATATTCCCCATTTTTGTAGGCGGCGAACAAGCGTAGCAATTCGGCTTGTGTGGTGTATTTACTGTAGGGGTATTTGGTCGAGAAATTCTGCAGGTTCAGTGCAACTTCACCATACCGCCCTTTATCCAGCTTTTTCACGGCGGTATCGAAATCGGTTTGCGCGGCGGTTTTGGTGACTTTGTCGCTGGCGCAACCGACAATAAGAAAGGCAATTAAGGCAAAGGAAAAAATCTTTTTCATACGCGCAGTCTATGCAGCTGTCTTTGCGGCGACAATGGCGAGATGCCGACCGCTGCGCTGACCGTCGCGCCGGTAGGAAAAAAATTGCGCTGCATGGCAGCAAGTACAGTTTTCCTGCTGGCCGCCGATGCATTCGATATGCTGCCGCTGCATGCCGCTTTTTTGCAATTGCTGCGCATTGATGGCCGCCAGATCGGCAAAGTATTTGCCGTTTCGTTGCGTCATGTGCTTTGCGGCTTTATCGCAACACAGGCTGAGTGCAGCAGCGGTTTCTTCGCCGATTTCAAAGCAGCACAAACCAATACACGGGCCGATGCTGGCTATGAATGTTTGCGGATTTCCGCCTGCCTTTTGCAGCGCCTCGATGGCATGTGCGGCAACCGTTTGTGCCGTGCCGCGCCAACCGGCATGTACGGCTACGCAGCGTTTGTTTAACGGATCGGCAATCAGGATTGGCGTGCAATCGGCAACGCGGACAGCCACCGGCGAGCCGTCTTCGCTAAGCAGAATATCTGCCTGCTGCGGGTGCATTTTTCCTGCGCCTCGGCAGTTCAGTATGCGCTGTCCGTGAATTTGCAGCGCGCGGTGTGGCATACTGTTCAGACCAGCTTTGCACAGCAGAATATTCAGGTTTTTCTCGGCATTGTCGGGATTATCACCCGTATTGTCGGCCAGATTAAGGCTAGCGAACGGCGCTTGGCTTACACCTCCGTTGCGCAGACTGAAAATACCGTGAAAACCGTGTTTTTCGAGCAGCGGCGAGCGGATAAAACATGCCTCAGGCATAGGCCTTGTCCAGCGCATCGGCAAGCGCTTGCAAATCATCGGCGAGCGGCGCTCGGTAGAGCAGCTCTTGACCGCTGATCGGATGCGTTAGTCCGAGTACTTCGGCATGCAGCGCCTGACGCCGTTGTCCGAGAATAGCGCATTTTGCGATATTGGGAATATCGGGGCCGGGGCGGTAGCTGCGTGCATACACGGCATCGCCGAGAATCGGCAGTTGATTGTGACTGAGATGGACACGAATCTGATGTGTACGCCCGGTGTGTAGGCTCAGTCGCAGGCGGCAGAAATCGCGCCGGTAACGTTTTTCGACACACACATCGGTGATGGCATTTTTTCCCGTTGGCTGCACGCTCATTTTTTGACGGTGATGCGGATGACGGCCAATCGGTGCATCGATATGCAGCTCCGTCCACAGCGGTGCGCCGCGACACCAAGCGATATATTCGCGACGAATATCGTGTCGTGCGAACATTTCGACCAGTCGCCGATGTGCCTCCTCTGTTTTGGCGACAATTAGGCTGCCGGAGGTGTCTTTGTCGATGCGATGCACGATGCCGGGTCGCTCGACGCCGTTAATACCGGGCAAATCGGGGCAATGATGCAGCAGTGCATGTACCAGCGTGCCGCTATCGTGTCCATGCGACGGGTGTACGACCATGCCGGGCGGTTTATTGACGATCAGCAGGTGTTCGTCCTCAAAAAGAATATCCAATGGAATGGCTTCCGGGGTTAATTGCAGCGCAGTGGTTTGCGGTAGCTGAATCTCGTAGTGCTGTCGTGCCGCAACTTTGAGGGAATGCTTGCGGACGGTTTTTGCTTCTTTAGCAGCGTTTGTGTGCTGAACAACCAAACCGTCGGAAATTAACTGCTGAATTCGGTTGCGCGACAGGCCGCTGGCGACGGCCAGTGCGTGATCGAGGCGTTGGCCGGTCAGTGCATCATTGATGCTGATGGTGATACACTGATCGGTCGTGTCGCTAGAAATTATTCGCCCCCGGATGCGGCGACAGCTTGCGGTTTTTCGGCAACGCTTGCCGGTTTGTCTGCCGGTGGCGTGGCGGCGGCATCATTTTCTGCATGATCTGAATTCTGCGTGCTTGGCTGCGCGCCTTCCTGTGTGGCAGTTGCCCTTTGAGTTGAACCTTGTTCGTTAGGGCTGCGTCTTGGCCTACGGCGACGGCGACGACGCGGTTTGCCGCCATTTTCCGGGTTGTTGGTCTCATCAGGCTTGTCGCTTTGCTCCGTTTGCTTGTTCTGGTTTGCTTGGCCGCTTTGATTCGGTTGCTTGCTTTGATCCGGTTGCTTGCTTTGATCCGAAGCAGCACTTTGATTATCCGTCGTTTGTTGTTTTGTGCTATCGGTGCTTGCTTGCTCGCCGGATGCATTTGCATCCGTCTTTTTACCCCTACCGCGACCACCACGACGACGGCGCGGTTTATTCTGTTGCGTATCATTCGCCGTGTCGTTTTTAGCCGCATCGGTATGTTGCTGCGGCGCTTTTGCCTCGTCACTTTGCTGCGCATTGGCCTGATCGTTGCCGCCGTTGTTGCGCGTCGTAGCCGGACGTCTGCCACGGCCGCCACGGCGTCGTCCGCCGCGTCGTCTGTTGCGGTTGCGTGCTGCCTTGGCTTCCTCTTCTTGTTTTTTGCGTTCTTCCTCGGCTTTGCGTTCTTCTTCTTCCTTGCGCCGACGCGCACCGCCAAAGAGCAGATCGCCGATTTTCCCCAGCAAACCTTCTTTTTCCTCTGTTTTGCTCTGCGTCGGGGCATCATCTTCAAAGCTCGGTACGCCAACGATTGGCGTGGATGGCTTCATTTTGCGCCGTGGGCGGGCGGGTTTTTTACCCTTCATGGTGTCTTCTAACACTTCGATGCGCTGCTGACCTTCGTCGGTCCATTGGCGTTCGATGCGATAATGCGGAATTTCCAGATCGGGACGAATTTGCAGGTTGATTTGCAGTTCGTAGTTTTCTTCGATGCGGTTCACATAATTGCGCTTGTTATTCATCAGGTATTCGCCGGTATCTTTTGGCACCTGTACCAGCAGCACGGGACCTTTTCCGCTTTCTGCATGATCTTCCATGCGTGTGAGCATTTGCAGCGCCATGGATTCAACCACCCGCACACGACCGCGGCCAACACAGCGCGGGCAGGTTTCGGTTGTCGATTCACGAATCGACGGACGTAGGCGTTGGCGCGACATTTCCAAAAGACCAAAACGTGAAATGCGTGCAAATTGCACACGTGCTTTGTCCGATTTGCAGGCGTCGCGGAGCATTTCTTCGACCTGTTGCGCATGTTTTCGGTTGGCCATATCAATAAAGTCGATGACAATCAGACCGCCGATGTCGCGGATGCGCAACTGGCGGGCGATTTCGGCGGCGGCTTCGAGGTTGGTAGCCAGTGCCGTATCGTCGATATGTTTCTGGCCGGTCGAACGCGAGGAATTGATGTCGATGGAGGTTAGCGCTTCGGTGGGATCGAGTACAATCGAACCACCGGAGGGCAGGCGGATTTCACGTTCGTGAATTTCCTCGCACTGGTCTTCGATGCCGTGCTGGCGAAACAAGGGTTTTTTGCCGCGATACAGCTTGACCAGTTTTTCCTTGCCCGGCAGAACAGCATGCACAAATTGCTTGGTGCGCTGGTAAACATCGTGTTTATCGACCCAGATTTCCTGAATATCGTCGGTGAAATGATCGCGGATGGCGCGCGTGGCCAGATCGCCTTCCAGATAAATCAGCGACGGCGACGGCGCGGACTCGCTTTTGATGCGGATTTCGTCCCACAGGCGTTGCAAATAGGAAAAATCGCGTTGCAGCGATTCCAGTTTTTGATCTTTACCGGCGGTGCGCACAATCAAACCAGTATTTTCCGGCACGTTGAGCTGGGTGAGGATTTCGCGGATGGCACGTCGCTCGGATTCTTTAAGTTTGCGCGAAATACCGCCGCGCTGGGTGTTCGGTGTCAGCACCAGATAGCGGCCAGCCAGCGAGATGAAGGTGGTTAGTGCCGCGCCCTTGTTGCCGCGTTCTTCTTTGACGACTTGAATCAGTACGCTTTGCTTGGCTTCAAGCACATCCTGAATATTTACCTTGCGCGGATCGGCATCTTTGTCGCAACCCTGTTTCCAGAAATCCGGGTGGATGTCCTGCAAGGGCAGGAAGCCCTGGCGGTTAGCGCCGTATTCGACAAAAGCCGCCTGCAAGCTGGCTTCGACCTTGGTAATCGTCCCTTTATAAATGTTGCTTTTGGTTTGAACCTTGTGGGCGGATTCGATATCCAGTTCCTGAAGGTATTGATCCTCAACAATGGCGACACGGCTTTCTTCATCGTGTGCGGCATTGATGAGCATGAGTTTCTTTTTCATGCTCTATCCTTTCAGCCGC
>JAJRWP010000178.1 GCA_021545645.1 Zetaproteobacteria bacterium
CAAGGAAGATCCGCGCCGGGTTTTGATTCTTGGTGCGGGTGTGGGCGGCACTTCTGTGCTGCAAATGCTGCGCGATGAGGCATTGGTCGAGATTGTCGGCATTGTCGATACCAACCCTGCCGCCGAAGGCATACTGCTGGCTAAGGAAGAAGGCATCCCGGTTTTCGACGACATCGAAGATGCGGTGCGCGCTTGCGCCCCGTGTGTTGCATTTAACCTGACCGGCAACGAAATGGTCGAAGACGTGGTCGCCGAATCGCTTGGCGTCGGCGGTGTAATTGGTGGATTGGAAGCAAGGCTGATTGTGCGCATGATTAATCAGATTAAAGATGCCAAGCAGCAACTTCGCCATGAAGCGACGCACGATCATCTGACCGGCGCATTCAACCGCCGTTACATCACCAGCCAACTGGAAAAAAACTTAGCGCAAGCAATTCGCTACGGTATTCCGCATTCGGTGGTCTTGCTGGACATTGATTATTTCAAGGTGGTAAACGACACCTACGGCCATCCGGCTGGTGATGCGGTATTAAAAACACTGGTGAAAATACTGCAATCGTGTATCCGCGATGCCGATACGCTGGCCCGCTGGGGCGGCGAGGAATTTATTATCCTGTTGCCGCATAGTAGCGAAAGCGAAGCAATCCAAGCTGCCGAGAAGTGGCTTGTACATGTTTGCACGCAGGATATTGAGCTTCCCGATGGGCAAACAATTTCCATCAGTTTTTCCGCCGGTGTAGCCAGCCACAATGCACAAAATAACAAACAACCCATGCAACATTGCGTCGAAGCACTGCTGCACCAAGCCGATATAAATTTATATGCGGCCAAAGAAGCTGGCAGAAAAAAGGTGTGTGGAAGCGCCGGGCATTAGTTTTTTTGCGTATTACAGGCCGTCTTTGATACGGCTATCGCTTCGATAAGCATAAAACCTTAATCTATTCAGGTTTATTTCAGTTTGTCTTGTCAGGATGCCCGCATGCAAGATATTCATACCTGCGATTGTGCGCAAATTGAGATATGGGACCCGCTGCTGCGCAGTTTCCACTGGCTGCTGGTTGCATCTTTTGCGGCTGCATGGTGGAGCGAGGGGCATGATATCCGTATTCATCTACTGAGCGGCACGTTTCTCGTCGGTCTGCTTCTGTTTCGCCTTTTCTGGGGATTCATTGGCGAGGGGCATGCCCGATTCTCATCTTTTCGCCCGAGCATGCGCAACAGCGCACAACATCTGCGTGAATTGTTGCTCCTGCGTGCCCGTCGTTATGCGGGGCACACGCCAATTGGCAGTCTGATGATTTATATCCTGCTTTTAACACTGATGATTCTGGATATTAGCGGCATGCTGTTGATGGCCTTGCAAATGGGACTTGGTCCTTTTGCCAGCTGGGCCGCCACAGCCGAATTCGCGACAGAACTGCTGATTCGGAAAATCCACCACTGGTGCTTCGATGCCTTGCAAATCCTGATTGCCATTCATCTGACAGGGGTACTCGTCGAAAGCCTGATGCAACGCAGCAATCTTACCCTCGCCATGATTACCGGGAAAAAGACCCTCAAGGAGAATGATACATGAAAAAATATTTTTGGCTTATTCCTGTATTGCTATTCGGCGGGCAGGCACAGGCGGGCGAATCCGTCGTGCAGGCATTAACCGGGCAATATCAGCAACATGGCGCGGGGCTGGCTGATGCCGCACACGGCAAAGAAATATGGCAGCAACAACACATGCAGAAAAAACTGAAAAAAAGGGTCAGCTGCGCTTCCTGTCATGGCGCTGACCTGCGGCGTAGCGGCGAGCATCTGC
Source organism: Zetaproteobacteria bacterium (assembly GCA_021545645.1). Classification (GTDB taxonomy): domain Bacteria; phylum Pseudomonadota; class Zetaproteobacteria; order Mariprofundales; family Mariprofundaceae; genus UBA1543. Next base: position 1,808 of record JAJRWP010000178.1, read on the forward strand.
GCACAGGCAAGCGTATTGAGCCGATGGCGCCGAGCGTGAATCAGGAACGATTGAGCGACCCGAAAAAAATCGAAAAATGGTTCCTGCGCAACTGCAAATGGACATGGGGACGTGAATGCACAACACAGGAAAAGGCCGATATCCTCGCCTTCCTGCAATCGCTATAAATAATCACCACAAAGGAGATGAATATGAAACAAAAGCTGAAATGCAATCGTATATGGGGCATGATGTTACTGGTTGGCTGTATTATGCTGTCGATGGGTACACTGGCATGGAGCGATGACGATGAATGGTTCGAACACGGCAACAAACATGAATCCGAATATGGTGAAGGCAAACACGAAAGTGCTTGGCAGCGGACAACCGGTGTTGCCGTGGTAAGCAATAAATTATATAAAACCGAATGCTCGGCATGCCATTTCGCCTATCAACCCGGCTTTCTGCCCGCACGATCATGGGTGAAGATGATGTCTTCGCTGGACGATCATTTTGGAGAAAATGCCGAACTCGACGCGACATCGCGCACAGCCATCGAACAATACCTGCGCGGCCATGCCGCCGACCGCCAGCCGAACCGTTTCAGCCGCAGTATGATGCGCTCAATCGGCAAGCGAGAAACACCGCTGAGAATTTCGCAAACGCCTTATTTTCAACGCAAACATCACGAAGTCCCGGCGCGTATGGTTAAAAACAACCCGAAGGTGCGTTCTTTTGCCAACTGTGCAAGTTGCCATCAGGGTGCTGCAAAAGGGCAATTCGATGAAGATGCCGTGCGCATCCCCGGTTTTGGCAACTGGGAGGACTAAGGCCTGTTCACCACGCATGTAAAACACCTGCAAGCGGGCCGGAATACGTTCCGGTCCGCTCGTATCATGCTGCTTGGGGCTGCCTTGTTGATGCCGCTGTCTGCGGTTTTTGCCAATGATGTCGATAGGGTTCGCGAATTGCGCGATGCGCAAAGTATTCGCCCGCTGGCCCATATCCTGCAAGGTATCGAGCATCGGTATCCGGGCACGTTGTTGGATGTGGAATTGGAAGAAGAAGACAACAAACTGATTTATGAAATCGATATTTTAGGCCGTGATCAAGTCGTTCATCATATCGAAGTCAACGCCCGTAGTGGTAGCATCATTGCCGTGGATAAAGACGACTGATGCGCTTGCTGCTGATTGAGGACGACCCGGATTTACGTCAGGAACTCTGCCGTGAATTAGCAAATCGCGGCTTCGCAACCGATGCTTGCGACAATGGCGAAGAAGGCTTGTTCATGGGCGAGAATGAGCCTTATGACATCATCGTTCTCGATCTCGGTTTACCGGATATATCCGGCATGCAGGTGCTGGCGCACTGGCGCGCAAGCGGCATCAGCACACCGGTGCTTATTTTGACTGCGCGCAGTGCTTGGCATGAGAAAGTCGAGGGCTTTCGTTGCGGTGCCGACGACTACCTGAGCAAACCCTTTCATATTGAGGAGCTGACCGTCCGTTTACAAGCGCTGCTCAAGCGCGCTGCAGGCAGCCCGGCAAGCACACTCGAAATCGGCCGGTTGCGATTGGATGAAGCCCGTCAAATCGCCCTGTGGAAGGAAAATGGTGATTGGCGGGAGATTGAGCTGACCGGCATCGAGTTCCGCTTGTTGCGTTATTTGATGCTGCACCCCGGCAAAAAATGTTCTGCTTCGCATTTGCTTGAGCATGTTTACGATTTTAACGATGAAAAGGAAAGCAATGTCATTGAGGTCTATATCAGCCGGTTGCGTAGAAAGATGCAGCGGAATGTCATCTGCACCCGTCGCGGTCAGGGGTACTATCTTGATCCCGCACTGTTGCAGGACGACTGATTAGGCATCGCCGATGAATTCGCTCAAAAAACGCCTGTCACTGGGCATGGCGAGCAGTTTGGCTGTCTTCTTCCTGTTGCAGACCGTGATGATCGGCTCCGAAATCGAAACGTTAAGTGAAGACAATCTGATCTCGCGCTTGAGCCACGATCAGGAGCAAATACTGGCGGCACTGGAATGGCCTGCCGATGCGGCGGTATCCATCAATCCGTCGCAAATACCGCGCATCTATCAGCGACCATTTTCCGGTCATTATTTCCAGATAGCAATCGATGGGCAATTGCTGCGTTCGCGTTCGCTATGGGATGAAAAATTGCCGAAGCAGCAGAAATCTATCGCCCGCGATATCGAAGGCCCGCAACATCAGCGCTTGCTTGTACTCAAGCGCACGGTGATGCAACACAAACGCAAGCTGCATATTTTAGTCGCCGAAAACATTACACCGATTGAGCGCACAACCGTCCGTTTTCAATGGCATTTGCTGCTATTCGCGGCGGCGGCGGTGTTGGCCCTGTTATTGTTTCAAAACCTGTTGATCAATCGGGCATTAAAACCGCTTAGCCGCATCCGGCAACAAGTCTCCCGGCTCGACAAGGGCGAAATACCCTTGCTTGATGCCGCTGACGTGCCGGAAGAAATCAGTCCGCTTGTCGAAGAAGTAAATCAACTGCTGCGCATATTGCAGCGGCGACTGCAAAGCTCGCGCAATGCGCTGACCGACCTTGCCCACAGCCTGAAAACACCGTTGACCGTTGCCCGCCAGATTGCCGAGCGTCAGCCGGATGACGCGTTGCTCGACCGGCAATTGCAACACATCGAGCTGCGTATCAATCATGAGCTGACGCAAGCACGCACTGCCGGCCCAATGCCGGGCGATCACTGGACCACGGCCAGACAGGATATTGCCGATATTGTCGATATGCTCGGACAGGTTTATCCGCATATCTCTATCACACAACATATTGATGAAACATCGGCTGCTCCCCTCGATATTCCGGCCAACCGCGAGGATATGCTCGAATTGCTCGGCAATCTGTTGGAAAACGCCTGCAAATGGGGGCAAGACCGGGTCTGTTGCAGACTGTCCCGGAACAAGCACGGCACACATATCCGGGTCGAAGACAATGGACCGGGAATTGCGCCGAATATCCGAGCGCGCATCCTTGCCCGTGGCACGCGTGCCGACGAATCCGTACCCGGCCACGGTCTCGGCTTATCCATTGTTGCCAGAATCGTCGATGCCTACGATGGGGAACTCAAGTTGACGGCATCGCCAAAGCTGTCCGGTTTAATGGTCGATATTCTGCTGCCCTGACGGTTCGCGGTGCGGTGCATGTTCAGCTTCATTTCAGCTTGCCGATGCACCATCCGCCCCATTATATTGATCAGGAGCAAGCATGATTAAAAAGATTTCCAATATGACTTTAGCCCTCGGCATGATTTTCTTCTGCGCGGGCAACGCTCAGGCATCCGATCTTTACGTCGGCATCAGTGCCGGTGCGTTTAATCTCGGCACGGGTGTTACCAAAAAGACTGTCGGTGGCGGTTTCGTTCAGGTCGGTGACGACTTCTCCGAATATCTCGGCGCAGAAATTCGTTTGGGCGCATCAGGTAAAACCGGTGAAGAGCTTACGACCCAGCCGAGAACTGGCATCGATTATTTCGCAGCCGCTTTTCTCAAGCCGAAATACGATTTCAACGATCAGTGGATGGGCTACGCATTGCTCGGGGTGGCGACGCTGCGCGCCAGTTACAGTCAGGGAGCCCTTCCCAAACAAACCAAAACGCGCACCGGTTATGCTTACGGCCTCGGTCTGCAATACCGTTTTGCCGATAATTATGCATTGGCAGCCGAGTATTCGCATATGCTTGGCAAACCCAAAACCGATGCTGTCGCCATCAAGACCAATTTTAAGGGCCTTGAGTCCAGTGTCTTTACACTGGGCCTGAAATACTACTTCTACTAGCACGTAGCGATTATTCGCGGGAGCGCCTTCCTCCCCTTCTGTTTTAAGGCGCTCTCCGATAGGCGGCGGAAGCCCTGGCTTCCGTCGCCGCCTCCGCGTTTGCCTCGCCCCGGTGGTAAGCTAGACTGGCTGCATGTCGCTAACAGAACGCTTGCTTGCATGGCAACAAACGCTATCCACAATGCGTTTTCCTATTCGCTGGCGCTGGATGTTATTGGTCAGCATCACCGTGGCGTTGGCAGTGCTTATTCTTTCGCTGATTCTGCTTGATATGGAGCGCGAGGCTTGGCTGCGCAGCCAATCGTCGCAGGCGAAAATCATGGTTGAACGCCTCGGCGACGAGGTGAAAAGCTTCATGCTTGCAGGCCGCAAACTGGATAAAACGCAGGTGGATATTATTGTCTCCGGCTTCCGCGAAAAAGTGCCGACGGTGCTGGGCATTCAGGTGCGTTATGTTGACGGCGAATTGCACGGCTACGGCGATATCGGCGAACATCCGGCGCTGCAAGCCGATCAAGCACCGAGCCAAGCGCCTGCCCGCCGTTTGTCCGAGGATTTATGGTATGTGCAGCCGGTCAGTTACGCAAAAACGCCGGTTGGCAGCATTGCCGTGCGTTTTTCCGGCGATGAATGGAAGCATCTGGCCAACCGCTTTATTACCGGCACATTGATGGTGGCGATTATCGTGATTTTGCTGGCCAGTATTGCCGCTTATTTGATTGCCACGCGCATGAGCCGTCCGCTGGAAGCGTTGGCGCGAGCCGCCCGGCATGTGGCCGACGGCGATTTCAGTACCCGAATCACACTGACCGGTAACGATGAAATTACCGATGCCGGACGCCAGTTCAACCATATGGTCAGCGAGCTGGCGCACAAGGAAAAGCTGCGCGATGTGTTTGGCCGTTATCTGAATCCCAAATTGGTCAACGATGTATTCAGCGAGGAGAACAGCGCACCGCTCAGCCATCGCCAAAATGTCGCTGTTTTGTTTGCCGATATGGTGGCGTTCACCGAATTTTCCGAAAATACCGCCAGTGAAGAGGTGGTGCGTGTGTTGAACCGGCATTTCGAGTTGTTCCATCGGATTATCGATTATTACGGTGGTCATGTGGACAAATACATCGGCGATGCGGTGATGGCGGTATTCAACCACCCGCATGAGGATGAAGCGTATATTCGCCATGCGGCGATGGCCGGGCTGGCGATGACGCACGCTTGCCGCCGACTTGCCGAAGCGGAAAAAAGCAGCAAGTCGGATATTCAGTTTCGCGTCGGTATTCATTACGGCGAGGCGATTGTCGGCAATATCGGTGCAGTCGAGCGGCTCGAATATACAGTCATCGGCGATGCGGTGAATGTTGCTTCGCGCATGACGGGGCTGGGCGAAGGCGGCGAAGTGATTTTACCGCAGACTGCGTTTAAACGCATCGGCGACGGCTTCGGTTTTGCCAGTATCGGTCGCAAAACCATCAAGGGTATTCAAAAACCGATCAATTGCGGCAGGCTTGTGGCCGAGAGTGAAAAAGTCCGCGTCAATCTTGAACACGCGGTTACACTGGCCATGGATTTGACGGCAGCGGCGGAATCTCAATCTGCCGATATGGCCAAAGGGGAGAATGCAGTTGAATTCGAACATATCTGAAATGTCGAAACGTTTGTTTGCGTTGGTTCTGCTGCTGTTGCTTATTCCGGCCTGCGGCGCAAAAATCAAAACACCGACGCTCGCGATCGGCGGCAGTTACGAATCGGCATTGCGCTACTATGAAAGCGGTGAAATCATGAAAGCCAGAAAAGCCGCCATGCGCACCGATGCTGCGCGACCGGATTATCAGAAAGCGCAAACACTGCTGAAGAAGAAAATCGAACCGGCGCGATTGCGGTTGCTGCGCCATTACCGGCGGGCAGCACAACAGGCCGAAAAACGCGGCATTTTGTACCGCGCCAGAGAGCTTTATTTAAAAACGGACAGCCTGTGGATTGGCGATAACCTGATGAAAAAAAATGTGGCCAGAATCGATTTAATTCTCCGTCAGCGCCGTATTGATCATCTGATTGTTCAGCGGCGCAAAGAAGATAAGCAGCTTCTTGATGCCTTGAATCGCTATAACCCGCCCAAGGGGCTTGATCCAAAGGACAAAGCGTACGCACGCGAACGCGAACGCCTGCAGAATCGATTGCTGGCACGCGGGCGCAACGCTTGGCGTGCGGCCAAACGGGAATTACGCGAAGACCACCCCGAAGTTGCTTACGTCGAAGCCGAGTCCTATGTGCGTTTGCGCCCCGGTTCTCGGCGTGCGCCGTTGCTGATGCAGCAGGTGCGCGAAGCCTTGCCGAAAAAATTGCGCATTCCGCATCGGCAAAAACAGCGAAACTCAGCTTCTATTGTGCCGAAAAGCGCCAGTGTGGCTGAGATTAAGCAACTGATGCAGCAAAAAAAGTGGCGGCAGGCTTACGAATATGCAACGATTTATCGTCGCGAAGGTGGCGAAAATGCCGATACGTTGTTGCAAACAATTAACAAAGTACTGAAAAAACAGGCGGAAGCCGCATTCAAGGCCGGGCAATTGGCTTTTCGCAACGAGCGGTTGGACAAAGCCGTGGAATACTGGAAGATAGCTGCCGAATTGCAGCCGGATAACCGCGATTATAGCGATAGCCTGCGCCGCGCGCGCGAGTTGCAAGAGCGCTTCCGTATTTTGCAACGCAGCTCCGGAAAAACAGGCAAGTAATTCAACAAGGGCGGATGCAAATGCGTGATCATATAGTCAAAACCAGACGCAAAACCAGAGCGGTGCAGGTCGGCGACGTGCAAATCGGCGGCGATGCACCGATTGCCGTACAATCAATGACCAATACACCGACCACGGATATTGATGCGACGGTTGCGCAGACCAATCGTTTGCAGGAAGCCGGTGCGGATGTTGTGCGCATTTCTGTTCCCGATCCGGATTCGGCGGCGGCGATGCCGGAAATTCTCGCGCAAACCGACGTGCCGATTATCGCCGATATTCATTTCAGCTATAAAATGGCACTGGCCGCACTCGATGCCGGGGTGCATGGTCTGCGCCTGAATCCGGGCAATATCGGTGCGCGTGATCGTGTGGAGCGCGTCGTTAAAGCGGCGCAGGAGCGCAATATTTCCATCCGTATCGGTGTCAATGCCGGTTCGCTGGAAAAACCCTTGCTGGAAAAATATGGCGAACCATGTGCGGCGGCGATGGTCGAATCAGCACTGGGGCATATCCGCATTCTCGAAGATATGGATTTTCACGACATCAAGGTGTCGCTAAAAGCCAGCAATATTCCGATGACTGTCGCGGCCTACCGGCAATTGGCCGAGCAAGCGGATTATCCGTTTCATCTCGGCATTACCGAGGCAGGCAGCCTGTTTGGCGGCACGGTTAAATCATCCATCGGTCTCGGCCTGCTGCTCGCCGACGGCATCGGCGACACCATTCGTATTTCACTGGCCGCA
>JAJRWP010000179.1 GCA_021545645.1 Zetaproteobacteria bacterium
AGCATCGCGCATCGAACCGATGGAAATGGCATCGGTGGTAATGAGAAAAAAACCGGCATAACCGTATTGATTGATAACCGGGGCCATGATTTCGCGCAAACGCTTTTGCAACGGGTGTTTGGCCAGCACATCCGGCGAACGATCAATACGCAGCAACAAATGCGTCAAGTTGACCAACTCCGGCGACTGCGCCCAATTCTGCGCGGTATGACACTGCTCGTTTTCCCACATCTCAATGCTCTCACGGGTTGTACTCAGCGTCTGAGTCAGCTTTTCGGCAATATGCACTTCAACATCGGTACGGATATGGCGCACCGCCCACAGGGTCATCACAATGGCGGCAAGAATAATAATCAGCACGGCCTTGATGCCGCGCCGGGTCAAGGCCGTATTGGCAAATACCATCATAGTCTCCCGCCTACTGCAGCAGGACCCTTGCACGGCAGTAAAAAAGAACAGCGCGGCACAGCATTGTGCGCGGAAAATAAGGTCGTCAGCATCCCGCATGTGGAGCAAGTCCGATGCCAGAAAACAGGCAACGGCCAATGCATTGCTTCGGGATAAAAACCTGTCTAGATAAAATTCAGGCCGTGCAAAGACTTGGGGCTTATTAGCTGGCGAATTCCTTCAGGCGCTTCAAAGCACGCGCTTCCAACTGCCGCACGCGCTCAATCGAAATATCCAATTCTGTGGACAAATCCTTCAGCGTCGCCGGATTATCGCTTAAATGTCGGCGTTGAACGATCATTCTGTCGCGTTCGGGCAAGCGATTCATCGCCGATTGAAGCACATCCTGACGATGTGCCTGCCAATTCTTTTCGACGACTTCTTCTTCCGGTGTGGCTTCGTTTGCAGGCAGCGCGGCAACCATCGCTTGCCCTTCGACATCGGCATCCAGCGACATATCGCGTTGAATAAAAGCCGCCGCCGCCTCCTGATATTCACTGCCGGAAAGGCCGAATTCCGCACCCACTTCACCATTGCGATCGCCTTCCAGCGCGGCAATGGCATTTTTGGCTTTTTGCAGGCCAGCAAAAATCTTGCGCTGCAATTTGTTCGTTCCGAGTTTAACAATACTCCACGAACTGAGAATAAAATCGTGAATAGCCGCACGAATCCACCACGATGCATAAGTCATCAGACGAAAACCGCGCTCCGGGTCGAAGCGTTTGACGGCCTGCATCAGGCCGATTGTGCCTTCCTGAATCAAATCCATTTCGGGCAGGCCGAAATGGCGGTATTCGCGGGCAATCGCCGCCACCGCATAAAGATTGGCGCAAACCAACTCGCGCGCGGCTTCAACATCATGCTGTTCGCGCCAACGACGTGCCAAATCCGCTTCCTGCTCGCGTTCTAAACGCGGGCTACGACGCACATCCCTGTAAAACAGCGACAGACTGTTCATTTCTACCGCAGGCAACATCAATTCAGTCCTCCGAAGTGTTTTTCCATCTTTTTTTCATGCAGCGGCTTTATTTCGCACACTGGCATAGGGGATTATAGAATATCTAGCACTCTCATGCAACGAGTGCCAATTGTGAAGATGGCCACTTCAAGCGTCAAGCCCAACCCTGTTAACGTGTCAAAGCGCCACAGTATTTTCCGAGGCCATACGCATGGTCGCCAGCAATGCGCCCAAACAACCGGCCAATGCCCCGCCCAACAATAACGGCAGCAGTAAAATCAACACACTCACGTCAACATTAAGCTGAATCAGCCAATCGCCGACCACCCACAGCAACGGCCAAAGCAGCAGCCATGCCAATAAACCGGCCAACGCCCCCAGCAAACCGCCTTCAAGCAAAAAAGGCAGATGCACAAACCATTCGTCGGCACCAAGCAAACGCATCAGCTGCACTTCATCGGCGCGCGCCAGCAAAATCATGCGCAGAGTATTGGAAATAATAATGACCATCGCCAAACCCATCACCAAGGTTCCGAACCACAACAGGCTTTGCAATTGCGACATCAAGCGTTGCACCTGCACCAAATGCGCTTCGCCGCGATTGACGCTGGCTCCGAAAGCCGCTGCCGCATCGGCTACATCCTGATAAATAAACTCGCCGCCGTCCGTCGCCGGACGCACTTCAAGCGTTCCCGGTAGCGAAGGCAGCAATTCATCGGCCATTTCCCCTGTGATTTCCCCGGAGCCACCCAGCCAATCGTTCAGCCAATCGCGGCTTTCTTGCTGCGGCACAACGCGCACCGCCGCCACCCCGGATACGGCCTGCAATTTGCCAGCCAGCGCTTCTAAACGTTCGTTATCGGTTTGTTTTTTGCCGGATAGCTCCAAATAAACATGAAATCGCACGTCTTTTTGCCAGCTTTGCGTCCATGCACTGCTGGCCTGCAAACCCAACCACAATAAACCGACAGCCCACAAAGCAATGCATACAATCACCAAGGCCAGCCACTGATGCAAACCGAAAGGCGGCAAAGAAAAACCGCCGGGCAGACGTGGCATCTGACGCTCTTGTTGGCTGCGTTCCGGCTGAGCGCCGCGCCGCTCAACGCGCCTATTCATGCGGCATCCGTTCGTCGGCACGGACATAATGCAATTCCTCGGTCAATGCCCCGGCATGCAGGCGGAAAATATCGCCCGGATGCGTTTCCAACAGATGCAAATCGTGTGTCGCCATCACCACCGTGCTGCCCTGCCGGTTCAACTCCATCAAATAATCCATCACATGCCGGGCGGTGTCGATATCCAGATTGCCGGTCGGCTCGTCGGCGAGAATCAGCGACGGCTTGCTGCTCATCGCCCGCGCAATCGCCACCCGCTGCTGCTCGCCGCCGGATAATGCTTCGGGAAACGACCACAAGCGATCCTTCAAACCGACAAATTCCAGCACTTTTTCGGCGCGCGCCACCAAGCGATCCGGTTTCCAGCCCTGCACGCGCAACGGCAAGGCCACATTTTCAAACACCGTGCGCGAAAATAGCAAACGGTGATCCTGAAAAATAATACCAATGTCGCGGCGCAAACGCCGCAACTGACGGCTGCCAACCTTGCGCAAATCCACGCCCTGCACCGTCAACTTCCCCGAACTCGGGCGCACACCGCCGTACAGGCAACGCAGCAACGACGATTTACCCGCCCCGCTTTCGCCGGTTAAATAGGCAAAACACCCCTTTTCGATGTTCATCGTCATGCCGGAAAGCGCTGTTTTCCCGGTCGGGTAACGAAGCATAAGACGGCGCATTTCAATCATGCGGCGAACGGTAACCAGCCGCATCGCCCTTGTCATGTAAGCGTCGGCAAACATCAGCAATCGCCAACACATTCATTTCGGCATGATCACTGCTGACAAACCCGCATCAAGCCGCCAACATGCGCACATGCGCATTCTTTGCCCTCATTGCAAAGCCATCTACCAATTGCCGGAGGTCGATGCCGACACCTTGTTGGTTTGCCACCGCTGCAATACCGAATTCCGCATCGGCGAAGAAACGGAAAACATGCAAAATCCGGGAGTAAGTACACAAGTCGACGAATCCACGCCGGATATGTTCGCAACAACAGGCAATGCAAGCGAGCCCGAACGAACAGAGGCAACAGAACAAACCCCGCCGCCGGAAAAACAGCCAGAACAAGCTGCACAAATGCAAGCACAAGCCACACCAACAGAAAGCGCCGCGCCGCCGCGTTCCAAGGCGCGCATTATGCCGTGGCTTTTCGGCATGCTTGTCGTTATCGCAGGCAGCGGTTTCTGGTTCAATCACGATGCTTGGCTGGATGACCCGTGGCTGCGCAGCGTCTTGCTCAATATCGGCGTGCCGATTCAGGTGCGCGACAAGGATTGGTTGATTATCCCCGAAAGCATTGATGCGACATGGATCAAGCGCAGTCAGAACGACACCGTATTGGTCATTACCGGCGAAGTGGTCAATCGACTGCAAACCGATCTGCCGCCGCCCGCTATTCATTTCACACTCTACGCCCGCGACAATCCTGATGCACAAATTCTCGAACGCGATTTGACCATCACCCGCCCGCCGCTGATGCAAGCCATCCGACAAACCCCGTTCACCCCGCCGCCGCGCGATACCACGCCGGTTTCGGGCTTGGGTAAACGCGGTTTTGTGTTGGTGCTGGAAAACATGCCGCAAAATGCCGGTAATTTCACCCTTTCCGCCACAGTCCGCTAGAGCCCATTCACAAACAGCGCTTGCGTGAAAACCTACAAATCGTCGCTGCTGGCCTTGAAGCGTTTCATCGCTGCATAGATTTTCTTCGGATAACGGCGGCTACCGAGCGAGCCGTTATAGGCGGCCAGCGCCCGGTCCAGACTGTGATAACGGTCTTTGTACATGCGCAAAATCGCAGTGCCGTAGCGGATGTTGGTTTCGATTTCGAAAAGATTGTCGTCCTTGCTGCCCAGTGTTTTTTTCCAAAACGGCATCACCTGCATCAGGCCATGCGCACCGACATTGCTGACCGCAAAATGATCGAAATTCGTTTCCACGGCAATCACCGCCAGAATCAATTCCGGCGAAAGATCGAAGCGTTGGCTATAAATATACACCCAGCGGGCAATCGTTTCGGCTTCGGCGGCATCCGGAACCCACGGTTGAATCAGCTGGCGCATATCCTGCAGCCAGACCGTTTCCTCGAAATTCGCAGGCACATCTTTCTGCGGCTGTAAATCGTGACGCAGGCGCTCTTTTTCTTCCGGCTGTAACTCCAGAGAACCGACGCTCTGTTCAACGATTCGTTTGGCCGCCGTACCTTGTGCCATGTATTGCTTTTGCTCTGC
>JAJRWP010000180.1 GCA_021545645.1 Zetaproteobacteria bacterium
GATATTCCTGTTGGTGTAACGGGCGATTGCTACGACCGCTATTTGGTGCGTGTCGAAGAGATGCGTCAGTCCAATGAAATCATTCGGCAATGTATTGAATGGTTGTCCAATAATCCCGGTCCGGTGACGGTGGAAGACTACAAGCTGACCAGCCCGCCGCGTGCAGCCATGAAAGAGGATATGGAAGCACTGATTCATCACTTCAAATATTTCGCCGAGGGCTATCATGTGCCGAAGGGCGAGGTGTATGCGGCGGTGGAGCATCCGAAGGGTGAATTCGGCGTGTATGTGATTTCCGATGGTTCCAACAAGCCGTATCGCATGAAGGTGCGTGCGCCCGGTTTTGCCCATATTCAGTCTTTGGATTACATGATTCGCGGGCATATGATTGCCGATATTGTCGCCATTCTCGGTACTCAGGATATTGTGTTTGGAGAGGTGGATCGATGAGTTCGGCTGAGAATCCCATTTTTTCAGAGGCGCGTTTGGCCGAAATTAAATCGGTGGTCGAGCGTTATCCAGCTGCGCAGTCGGCGTTGTTGCCTGTGTTGCACATGGCGCAAGAGGATTTCGGTTATCTGTCGATGCCGGTGCAGCAGTTGGTTGCCGATACGCTGGCGGTTCGCCTGATGGCGGTGCGCGAAGTGGTGACCTTCTACACCATGTTCCGCGAACAGCCGTGCGGTAAATACCTGATGGAAGTGTGTACCAATGCCGGTTGCATGCTCAATGGTGCCAACGAATTGGCCGCGCATGTGTGCGAGACACTGGGTATCAACATGGGTGAAACCACGCCCGACGGTTTGTTCACGGTCACCGAAGTGGAATGTGCTGGTGCGTGTGCCGGTGCGCCGGTGGTTCAGATTAACAACGAATACCACGAAAAAGTTGATGCAGCGCATATGGATGCGTTTATTGCCGATGCGCGCGGCCAAGGGGGTGCGGCATGATTTCCGCCGATCCGAGCAAGGTTACCGCCATTTGTTTCGACCGTATTCATCATCCGAATCAGCACAAGCTGGAGGTGGCGCGAGCCAACGGTGCTTACAAACTGTTGCCGAAAGTGCTGAAAGAATTTTCTTCCGAAAAAATTATCGAAGAAGTCAAAACTGCGGGCATTCGCGGTCGCGGCGGCGCTGGTTTTCCGACCGGTTTGAAATGGTCGTTTGTGCCACGCAATACCGGCAAGCCGATTTATTTGATGTGCAATGCCGATGAGGGCGAACCGGGCACGTTCAAGGATCGCGATATTATGCGTTTTGATCCGCATCTGCTGATCGAAGGTATGATTATGGCTGGATTCGCGCTCGGTGTGCGCGATGCGTATATCTATATCCGTGGCGAATTCCTGCATGAGGCGAATGTGCTGAATGCGGCGATTGAAGAGGCTTATGCAGCCAATTTGCTCGGCGAACATATCCTCGGCACCGATTTTTCGATGAATTTGACCGTGCATCGTGGCGCTGGTGCGTATATTTGCGGTGAAGAAACCGCGCTTATCGAATCGGTGGAAGGCAAAGCTGGACGTCCACGCTTTAAGCCGCCGTTTCCTGCTGTCGAAGGTTTTTATCGCTGCCCGACGGTGGTCAATAACGTCGAAACGCTATCGACAATTCCGGCGATTCTCGAATTCGGCGGCGCATGGCATGCCTCGATTGGCGTTGCCAACAATACCGGCATGAAGATTTTTTCAGTGTCCGGACAGGTCAACAAGCCCGGCAACTACGAAGTGCCGTTGGGTACGTCGTTGAAGACTTTGATTGAAGAACATTGCGGCGGTTTGCAGCACGGTTCGCTACCCAAGGCAGTGATTCCGGGCGGTTCTTCGTCGCCGTGGCTGACCGCCGAGCATTACGATATTCCGCTGACCTTCGACGATTTGGCTAAAGCCGGTTCGATGCTCGGCTCCGGTGCGATTATTGTTATGGACGAAACCGCCGATGTGTTGGCAGTGACTCGCCGTTTGGCGCATTTTTATGCGCACGAATCATGTGGTCAGTGTACGCCGTGCCGCGAAGGTACGGGTTGGTTGGAGCGCGTCTTGGTACGCATTGAAAACGGACAGGGATTACCCGGTGATATAGCGGTACTCGAAGATGCGGCGCAATACATGGCCGGACGCACCATTTGTGCGCTGGCCGATGGTGCGGCAGCACCGGTGATGTCGCTGATTAAGCACTTTCCTGAAGCGGTGCGTGCCGGAATTGTGGAGAAAGCAGCATGACGACCCTGTTTATTAACGATGTGGAAGTGACGGTGGCACCGGGAACCAGTATTTTGGAAGCCTGCCGCGAGCAGGAAGTCAGTGTTCCGTATTTTTGTTACCACCCGGAATTATCGGTGGCCGCCAATTGCCGCATGTGTCTGGTTGAAATCGAGGGCTGGAACAAGCCTGCCGCTTCCTGTTGCACGCCGGTTGCCGAAGGCATGAAAGTGACTACGCAAAGCGAGAGCTTGGATAAAGATCACAAGATGACGATGGAGTATCTGCTCATCAATCATCCGCTGGATTGTCCGGTTTGCGATCAGGGCGGCGAATGTAAGTTGCAGGATTATGCAGTCGATTACGGCGCTTCCAAGGGGCGTTATTCAGAGGGTAAGCGCGCCGTTAACAATTACGAACTCGGCCCGTTTGTGACCACCGCCATGACCCGCTGTATTCATTGCACGCGCTGCGTACGTTTTGCCGACGAGATTGCCGGAACCGGCGATATTGGCGTGCTTAATCGCGGCGATCACATGAGTATTGCCGGCATTGTCGATGAGTGTTTGAGTTCCGAATTGTCCGGTAATTTGCCCGATGTTTGCCCGGTCGGCGCATTGCTGGATGGGCCGTCGCACGACGTTTCGCGTCCGTGGGAATTGACCCGTCATAAATCCACCTGTACGCAGTGCCCGAACGGTTGCGACATTGAAATCGAATCGCGCGGCGACGAGGTGATTCGCATTCAGCCGGTCGAGAATAGTCCCGAGCCGTGGTTGTGCGATCGCGGGCGTTATGTTTACGACGCGTTTCGTTCCGAGAATCGCATTTTGACGCCGTGTGTGCGTCAGGACGATGGCATGCAGGACAGCGATTGGGACGATGCGGTGCAGCGCGCTGTCGAACAGCTATCCGGCAAGCGCATCGGCATGGTGATTTCGCCTTTCTGGAGTGTCGAGGGTTATACGGCGATTCGTTTGCTGCGCGATACGGCATTTCCGGATGCGCAGGTAGCATTTGATTTGCATCGCCGCGATATGCGTCCGTTTGCATTTGAAGAGGGTTTTGTACAAACAACGCAGCAGATCGAAGATGCCGATGAAGTCGTCGTGCTGGGTTGCGATTTGCGTCAGCGTCTGCCGCTGATGATGCAGCGTTTGCGCAAGCGTTTGGGCAACGACAAGCCGGTGACGCGTATCGGCAGTATGAATTATCGCAGCAATGCCGATTTGAGCAGCGAGGCGCTGATCAGACCGCGCGATTGGTCGGCAGTGATTGCGCGCGCCATGCAGCAGGTGATGGATTTGGGTAAGAGTGCGGCCGGTATGAAGGAATGGATTGCCGCTGTTGAAGATCGGCATGAAGCAGGCAAATTGCTCGGCGATGCGTTGATGGCCGGTTCCTGCTCGTTGATTGTCGGCGAAGAAATTCGTTGTCATCCGGATGCGGCAGCGTTGATTCATGGTCTTGATTTGTTGATGCGTGGTTGCGGTCATGCCGAAGCCGATGCCGACGGGCGCAATCTGGTTCCCGAAGGTATGAATGCGCAGGTTCTTTCCGCCGTATTCGGTGATGTGCGCAGCAGTGCCGGCGATATTTTCGATGCCGCAGCCAAGGGTGAATTGGATGCGATTCTGTTGGTTGGCAGCGATCCGATTGGTGATGGCTTGTTCCCGGTGCAGGCACGCAAGGCGCTGGATAATGTGCCGCTGGTGCAAGTGGGTGCGATTACCGGCCAGATCAGTGGCGGTGCGCAGGTGATGTTGCCGGCTTCCGCCTATTCCGAAATCGAAGGTACGTTTATCAATATGGAAGGACGCGTACGCGTGGCCACCAATCCGATTGCCACCATCGGCGAGCAACGGCCATTGTGGAAAGTGATGATGCGCTTGGTGCAGGCGCTTGGGCATGCGGTTCCGGTGGTGAATATCGAAGAATTGCGTCAGCAGTCGATTGGTTTTCTGCCTGATCTTGGGCAGGCATGGCAGTCCGATGCGATAGATAGCTTTATGATGGCCACGCCGCGTCATGCCAAGGCGGCTTATCTTCCGGCGGCAGTTGCTGCCGATGATAAATCGCTTGATGTGGTCAGCCGTTATTCCTTGTATCGGGAAGGTATGTGGGCGCGTGCCAGTGCGTTGTTGTCGCATGCTGGTGTGCTGCATGCACTGGACGATGTGCTGGTGCACCCGGACACCTTGCAGACGCTGGGTTTGCAGCAAGGCATGTTGACCGTGGTTTCCGAGCAGGGTGAGCAGCAGTTTAATATCGGCACGCGCGACGATGTGTCGCCGGGCGTGTTGTTTATCGCCAAACACAGTGTGGCTGGCGATTTATCCAATTCGGTACGGATTTCTTTGCGTGGGGGTGCTGCATGAGCTGGCTTGATGTAAGCATAACCGCCGGTATCTGGGCGCTGGAAATTCTGGCGATTGCCGTGCCGGTGGCTTTGTCTGTGGCTTATATTACCTACGTCGAACGGCGGGTGATTGGCTTTATGCAGGTGCGCAAGGGTTGTAACCGCGTCGGTTGGGCGGGCCTGTTGCAGCCGATTGCCGATGGTTTGAAGCTGTTCCTCAAAGAAACGATTATTCCCACCACGGCCAATAAGCTGTTGTTTGTCGCCGCACCGGTGATGGCATTGGTTCCGGCGCTGGTGGCTTTTGCTGTGGTTCCGTTTGGCGAGACAACGCTGTTTGGCGTTTGGGAAACGGCGCATGTGATGGCGATTGCCGATCTCAATATCGGTGTGTTGTATGTGATGGCGATTTCCAGTTTGAGTATATACGGCGTTTTGATGGCTGGCTGGGCATCGAACTCCAAATACACCTTTATCGGTGCCATGCGCGCCACTTGCCAGATGGTGTCGTATGAAATCGCCATGGGGTTTGCGATTGTCACCGTGCTGATGATGTCTGGCAGCATGAATTTGAGTGCTATCGTGCATGCGCAGCAAGGCGGTTTCTGGCACTGGTATCTGATTCCGTTGTTCCCGATGTTTATGGTCTATTTTATCTCCGGTTGCGCCGAAGTGGCGCGTACACCGTTCGATTTGATTGAAACCGAAGAGCTGGTATCCGGTTATTTCACAGAGTATTCCGGCATGTGGTTTGCCACCTTCTCGCTGGCCGAATACGGGGCAATGATTCTGATTAGTCTGCTGACTTCGATTTTATTCCTCGGCGGCTGGTATGCGCCGTTGCCCGTTCTCGATTTTATACCCGGAACGGTTTGGCTGTTGGCCAAAACATCCTTTTTGATTTTTGTCTTTATCTGGTTCCGCGCCACCTTCCCGCGCTATCGCTACGATCAAATGATGCGTCTTGGTTGGAAGGTGTTTCTGCCGTTGACCTTGGTTTGGTTGGCGGTGATCGGCCTAGCGATTTATACGCCGGGCATATCC
Source organism: Zetaproteobacteria bacterium (assembly GCA_021545645.1). Lineage (GTDB taxonomy): Bacteria > Pseudomonadota > Zetaproteobacteria > Mariprofundales > Mariprofundaceae > UBA1543. Next base: position 5,607 of record JAJRWP010000180.1, read on the forward strand.
GATATTATTAACTTCTGGCGTCCGGGGGTTGGCGCATGAGCTTACTCAAACGTGCCGTCCGCACTTGGTTGCTGGTCGAACTGTTTCGCGGTTTGATGCTTACTGGCAAGTATTTTTTCAAGAAAAAAATCACCATTGAATATCCGGAAGAGCGCACACCGTTATCGCCGCGTTTTCGTGGTTTGCATGCATTGCGCCGTTATGAAAACGGCGAAGAACGCTGTATTGCCTGTAAATTGTGCGAAGTGGTGTGTCCGGCGCTGGCAATTATTATCGAATCGGAAGAGCGCGACGACAATACACGGCGCACCACGCGCTACGACATCGACATGACCAAATGTATTTATTGCGGTCTGTGTCAGGAGGCGTGTCCGGTGGATGCGATTGTCGAAACGCAGGAATTCGAATATGCCTCGGAAACGCGCGAGGCGCTGTATTATACCAAAGACATGCTGCTGGATATGGGCGATCGCTACGAAGAACAGATTGCCGCCAATATTGCCGCTGATGCAAAGTATCGCTGATGCAAGGGGATAAATAATCGATGATTGAACTCGGATTTTTCTACTTGTTTTCCGGATTGGCCGTGGTTTCGGCGCTTGGCGTCGTGCTGTCGCGCAATACGGTGCATTCGGTGATATCGCTGATTTTCTGTTTTTTCAATGCTGCAGCGTTGTTTTTCCTGCTTGATGCCGAGTTTATCGGGATTATTTTGATTTTGGTTTATGTCGGTGCGGTGATGGTGTTGTTCATGTTTGTGGTGATGATGCTTGAGGTGAATTTTGCCGGTCTGCGCGAGGGCATGCTGCAATATCTGCCGGTTGGCGGTTTGGTTGCGCTGGTGCTATTCATTGAAATCGTCGCCGCAGCAGGCAGCGGCGTATTTTCGCCGACAGGTATTCCCGACCCGGGGCATGCCGCACAGCATGTCAATAATACCGTGGAAATTGGCAAGTTGTTGTACACCAAATATCTACTTGGTTTTGAAATCGCCGCCATTGTGTTGTTGGTGGCGCTGGTTGGCGCGGTGGTGCTGACCTTGCGCGTGCGTAAAGATGCCAAGTATCAGAATATTTCCAAGCAGGTGAACGTCAATCCCGACGATCGCATGCGTAAGGTGAAGATGTAATGGTGACCTTGTCCTCGTATCTGGCTGTTGCCGCCTGCCTTTTTGCGATAGGCATTATCGGTCTGTTTTTGAACCGTAAAAACGTCATCATTATTCTGATGTGTATTGAGTTGATTCTGTTGGCGGTGAATATCAATCTCGCTGCATTTTCGTACTTTTTGCAGAATTTGGACGGTCAGATATTTATTTTCTTCGTGTTGACGGTGGCGGCCAGTGAAGTGGCGGTCGGTTTGGCTATTCTGGTCGCGTTTTACCGCAACCGTCGATCAATCAATGTTGATGATATCAACACCTTGCAGGGATAGGGGGCGCTTGTGGAGCAGACAATGCTGAATACAACCGAGCTACTGGCCATTCCGGCGCTGCCGTTGATTGCATCGCTGATCGTCGGCCTGTTCGGTTGGGCATTGAAAGAGAAATTGTCGCACAGCATCACCACCGGCAGCGTGATTATTTCGGCGCTGCTTTCCGTGCATATCTTCATTCAGGTGCTTGGCGGCGCAAGTTTCTACGGCAATTTCTGGACATGGATGCTGTCCGATACATTCGTGGTGCCGGTCGGCATGATGATTGATCAACTGACTGCGATTATGATGATTACCGTCACCATCGTGTCCGCTTGCGTGCATATTTACACCATCGGCTATATGCACGGCGATCCCGGTTATTCACGTTTCTTCGCCTATATTTCCGGTTTCACCTTCTCGATGCTGGTGCTGGTCATGGGCAACAATTTCTTCACCCTGTTCTTCGGCTGGGAAGCGGTGGGTCTGGTTTCCTACCTGCTTATCGGTTTCTGGTTTAAGCGCGAAAGCGCTAATTTCGCTGCTTTGAAGGCATTTATTGTCAACCGCATCGGCGATTTCGGTTTCATGGTCGGTATTTTGGCGATTTGGTATTACTTCGGCACTTTCGATTATCGTGAGGTGTTCGATCAGGTTCCGGCGCTGGTGGCGCAGGGCGAAACCCTGCATTTTCTGAGTTGGGAAATGAGTGCCATCACCTTTATTTGCTTGGCGTTGTTTGTTGGTGCGATGGGTAAATCCGGTCAGGTGCCGTTGCATGTGTGGCTGCCCGATTCGATGGAAGGCCCGACACCGATTTCGGCCTTGATTCATGCCGCAACCATGGTCACCGCCGGTGTGTTTATGGTCGCCCGCTGCTCGCCGATGTTCGAATATTCGGAAACAGCGCTGGCGGCGGTGATTATTGTCGGCGCAGTTACCGCCTGGATGTGCGCCACCATCGGCTTGGTGCAAAACGATATTAAACGGGTGATTGCCTATTCGACCTGTTCGCAGCTTGGTTATATGTTTGTCGCTTGCGGTGTGTCCGCTTATTCGGTGGGGATTTTCCATCTGATGACGCATGCCTATTTCAAGGCGCTGCTGTTCCTTGCCGCCGGTTCGGTGATTCATGCGGTGCTGGCCGAGCAAGATATTCGCAAGATGGGGCAATTGAAGAAATACATGCCGATTACCTACATCACCATGCTGATTGCGGCGCTGGCGCTGTCCGGCGTGCCGCCGTTTGCCGGTTTCTGGTCGAAGGATTTGATTATCGAAGCGGTGGCTGTGCGCGAATTGGGCTGGATCGGCGATTTCGCTTATTTTGCGGTGCTGTCCGGTGTGTTTATGACCGCTTTTTATACCTTCCGCATGTTTTTCCTGACCTTCCACAATTCGGATCGCGTGCCGGCTAAAGTTAAACCGCATCTGCACGAATCGCCGAAGGTGATTACCATTCCACTGGTGCTGCTGGCAATCGGTGCGCTGTTTTCCGGCGCTTGGGGTGTGCTTGGTTTGGATATTGCCAATCCGAATGCAGCGCAGAATTTCTTCTGCTCATCCATGTTTGTTTTGCCGGAGCATAATCCGCTGATTTTAATTGCCGAAGAAGGGCATCATGCTTGGTATCACTTCTTGTTTTCTGCACCGTTCTGGCTGTCACTCTCCGGTATCGGGCTGGCGTATGCGATGTATTTACGCGAAACGGACATGCCTGCCAAACTGGCTGCAGCAGTCAAACCTGTGTACACCTTTCTGCTCAACAAATGGTATTGGGATGAGTTGTATGCCAAGACGCTGATGCGTCCGGCACAGATCCTTGGCCGCTGGCTATGGCAGCAGGGCGATTTGGCCATGATTGATAAAGGCATGATTCACGGCGGCGTGGTCGGCAGTGTGCTGGCCGGTATGCAGCGCATGCGTGCGGCGCAGACGGGCTATGTGTACCACTACGCCTTTGCGATGATTATTGGCGTGTTCGCAGCGCTGACATATCTGGTCCTCAAGGGATAGGGAGAAGAACGTAATGATGGAACTGAACAACGTCCTCGGCTTCCCGATTCTGACGTGGAGCATTTTCCTGCCGACGCTGGGCGCTTTGTTTATCTGGCTGTTCATCCGCAACGAAAGTGCGGTGCGCTGGGCAACACTGGGCGTTACCGTGGTGACCTTCCTGCTGACGCTGCTGTTGTGGAAATATTTCGACAATTCGACGGCGCATATGCAGTTCGAGGAATTCCATCCATGGATTGAGGCATTTAACGTCAATTACCGCCTCGGTATCGATGGTATTTCGATGCCGTTTATCCTGCTGACCAGTTTACTGACCGTGATTTGTATTGTTTCGGCGTGGGATTGCATCAAAACACGCGTCAAAGAATATATGCTGGCGTTTTTGATTTTGGAAACGACGCTGATTGGTGTTTTTGCTTCGCTGGATGCGATTCTGTTCTACTTCTTCTGGGAAGCGATGCTGATTCCGATGTTCCTGATTATCGGTGTCTGGGGCGGTAAAAACCGCGTCTATGCGACGATTAAATTCTTCTTGTACACCTTGGGCGGCTCGGTATTGATGTTGGTTGCGCTGCTGGCGATGTATTTCAAGGCCGGGCACACCTTCGATATTCAGGCACTGATGGCCTATCCGTTCGATTTTGATTGGCAGTTCTGGATTTGGATTGGATTCTTTGTCGCTTTTGCGGTCAAGGTTCCGATGTGGCCGGTACACACATGGTTGCCCGATGCGCATACCGAAGCGCCGACCGCCGGTTCGGTGATTCTGGCCGGTATTTTGTTGAAAATGGGTGCGTATGGTTTCCTGCGATTCTCGCTGCCCATTTGCCCGGATGCATCGCAATATTTTGTGCCGTTTATTGTCGTACTCAGTCTGGTTGCCGTGGTGTATATCTCGTTGGTGGCGATGATGCAGACGGATATGAAGCGCTTGATTGCCTATTCGTCGATTGCGCATATGGGTTTTGTCACACTGGGTACGTTTATGTTCACTCAGCAGGCCTTGGAAGGGGCGATTTTCGGCATGATCAGCCATGGTTTTGTCGCCGCCGCGCTATTCCTCTGCGTCGGTGTGCTTTATGACCGCATGCATACACGCGAAATCGGCGATTATGGCGGCGTCGCTAATGTGATGCCGGTATTTGCGGCGGTGATGTTGCTATTCTGCATGGCCAATGTGGCCTTGCCCGGTGCATCCGCGTTTGTCGCCGAAATCATGGTCTTGGCCGGAACCTTCTCCGCCGATCAGTTGTATGAAATGGTGATTTCCAGCAAATGGGTGGCGGTGATGGCGGCGATCAGCGTCGTGTTGTCCGCTTGCTATACACTGTGGATGTACAAGCGGGTGGTGATGGGTGATTTGGTCAAGGATAAGGTCAAGGCGATGCCGGATATGAGCATGCGCGAATTGGGCTTTTTTGCGCCGCTGATTGTTCTGGTGCTGTGGCTGGGCCTGTATCCGCTGCCGGTGCTGGATGTGATACATGTTTCGGTGACGCATTTAATCGAGCAGGCGACAACAACGAAACTGCATGCTGCACAAGCATTGGCTCAGGCCGAAATGCTACAGCATGCCGTGATACACTGAGGTAGATGCGATGACTCCGATGAATTTCCCGCTGCCCAATGTTGTTCCGCTGATTCCGGAAATGTTCGTTGCCGTGATGGCGATGGTTGTGCTGATGTGGGATTTATTCCTGCCTAAGGAGCGCAAGCACTGGAATGGTTATCTGGCAATTGTCACCTGCATTGTTGCCGGTGTGTTGACCATGAATGTGGCAACAGCTGAATCGGTGAGTGCCTTTTACGGTTTCTTTGTACTCGATCCGTTTGCCGCTTATGCCAAATTACTGATTTACGCGGGTACGGCACTGGCCATTATTATATCGCTGGATTACATGAAAGATGAATTCGGCGTCGGCGAATACTATACACTGATGCTATTCGGCATGCTGGGCATGATGCTGATGGCCTCGGCCCCCAATTTTGTCACCATGTATCTCGGCCTCGAATTGATGGCGCTTTGTACGTATGTGCTGGTCGGTTTCCAGCGCGATGTGTTGCGTTCTTCGGAAGCGAGTTTGAAGTATTTTATTCTCGGCTCGCTGGCCTCGGGTATTTTGCTGTATGGCATCAGTTTTTTGTACGGCGTGACCGGCAGTTTCGATTTTGCCGAGGTTGGCGCAGGTCTGGCGCATAGCGGTAGCGGCGCACGTTTTGCCGTGTTGCTCGGTTTGGTGTTCGTTGTTTCAGGTTTGGCATTCAAAATATCCATGGCCCCGTTCCATATGTGGACGCCGGATGCCTACGAAGGCGCACCGACACCGGTCACCGCCTACATGTCTGTGGCTCCCAAGGTGGCGGGTTTTGTGATTCTGATTCGTGTGCTGGCCGATGCATTGCCGTCGTTGCAGGTGGAATATGTGACTATTTTCACATGGATGGCGGTGTTGACCATGGCAGTCGGCAATCTGGCGGCCATTGCGCAGCGCAATATCAAGCGTATGCTGGCTTATTCGACGATTGGTCATGTCGGTTTTATTATACTCGGGGTGATTGCCGGTAATGTCGCTGGTTATGCCGGCGTTCTGGTGTATATGACCGTCTATTTGTTTATGAATATGGGCATATTCGCAGTGATTGTGCTGATGCGCCGCGATGGTATTCAGGGCGAATTGCTCGATGATTTTGCCGGTTTGGCCAAGGTGCGTCCGGGTTATGCGCTGGCTATGGGTCTATACCTGTTCTCGCTGGCCGGTATTCCGTTCTTGGGTGGTTTCTGGGCCAAATATGTGGTGTTTATCGCCGTTATTGAGGCCGGGCATTTGTATCTAGCGATTATTGCCTTGGTGTTTGCAGTAGTTGGCGCGTTTTATTATCTGCGCGTGGTCAAATACATCTATTTCGACGACAAACGGGTTGATTTCAACTTCGTTGAGAATCGCCTGATGCAGGCGACGGTTGTGGTCACCGCAATTGCCGTGGTCGCCATCGGTATCTACCCCGATCCGGTGATTAATATCTGCAAAGCCGCCGTCAGCGGTATTATTTAAGCCCAAACACGCGCCCGTAGCTCAGCTGGATAGAGTATCAGGCTTCGAACCTGAGTGCCGGGGGTTCGAATCCCTCCGGGCGCACCAATTTATTCATCACAAAGTTTGCCGTTTGCTTCTCGGGGTGCAGGCGTGTGCATCATCGTTTGCCCCGCCTTATTTGAGGTGGAAGGTGACATGCGCTTCTGCTAACTTCCGGACCCGTTATGGGTAAACGAAAAACACGATTTGTTTTTGTCACCGGTGGGGTGGTTTCCTCGCTTGGTAAGGGCATTGCTGCAGCTTCCTTAGCGGCGCTTTTCGAGGCGCGCGGGTTGAGCGTGACCATGCAAAAGCTCGATCCGTATATCAATGTCGATCCGGGTACGATGAGTCCGTTTCAGCATGGCGAGGTGTTTGTTACCGACGACGGTGCGGAAACCGATCTTGATCTCGGGCATTACGAGCGTTTTACGCATGCGACGATGTCCAAACGTTCCAATTTCACCACCGGCAGGATTTACGAATCGGTGATTCGGCGCGAACGGCGCGGCGATTATCTGGGCGCGACGGTGCAGGTGATTCCGCACGTCACCAACGCCATCAAAGAGGCGATTTTGAGCCTGCGTTCCGATTCGGCGGATATTGCGCTGGTGGAAATCGGCGGTACGGTCGGCGATATTGAATCGCAGCCGTTTCTCGAGGCGATTCGCCAATTGCGCTTCGATCTCGGGCGAAAAAGCACCGCGTTTATTCACCTGACGCTGGTCCCGTACATCGCTTCCGCCGGCGAAATCAAAACCAAGCCAACCCAGCATTCGGTGCAGAAATTGCGTGAAATCGGTATTCAGCCGGATGTGCTGCTGTGCCGCACGGAAACGCCGATTCCGAAATCGCAGAAGGATAAAATCGCTTTATTCTGCAACGTCGAAAAAGAGGCGGTGATTGAAGCACCGGACGTGGATACGATTTACGGTGTGCCCTTATCTTTGCGCGAAGGCGGTCTCGGCTCGGCGATTCTCACCCATTTCGGCATCCCCGACAGCGAGCCGGACCTGACGCCGTGGCAAGACATCTGCAATAAAATACGCCATGCCAGCGGCGAAGTGCGTATTGCCATGGTTGGTAAATACATCGAGCTGGCGGATGCTTATAAATCGATTAACGAATCGCTGTTTCACGGCGGCACGGCGCACGATGTGAAGGTACATATTGATTACGTCGATGCCGAATCGCTGGAAAACGAAGGTTTGGATGCATTGTCCAATGTACACGGCATTCTGGTTCCCGGCGGCTTCGGCGAACGCGGGACCGAAGGGAAAATCGCTGCGGTGCGTTATGCGCGCGAGCATAAGGTTCCGTATCTGGGGATTTGTTTGGGCATGCAGATGGCAGTGGTCGAATTTGCCCGCAACGTGGCTGGTCTGGAAGGCGCAACCAGCAGCGAATTCGAGGAACATCCGGTGCATCCGGTGATTGCCTTGATGACCGAATGGGAGCAAGAAGGCGAGCGCGTGCAACGCAGTGCGAGCGACGATATGGGCGGCACCATGCGTTTGGGTGGCTATTCCTGCCGCGTTATCGAAGGCACAACCACGCATGCGGCCTATGCAAAAACCGAAATTCGCGAGCGCCATCGCCATCGTTATGAATTTAACAACACCTACCGCGCGCAATTGGAAGCCGCCGGACTGGTGGTCGCCGGTGAATTGCCCGACGGTTCGCTGGTCGAAATCGTCGAGGTGCGCGATCATCCGTGGTTTGTCGGTTGTCAGTTCCATCCCGAATTTTTATCGCGTCCGTACGCGCCGCATCCGCTATTTTCCGGATTTGTCGGTGCTGCCAAACAGTTCTCGCAGGCATAACGGAGCATGCAAGTGATTCGTATCGCCGGGCCTGCCGGTGAAAGCTTTGAAATCGGCAATCATCGGCCGCTGGTGCTGATGGCCGGGCCATGTGTGATTGAGAGCGAGGATTTCACCTTGCGCACTGCCGAAGCAATTGGCGAGATTGCCCGTAAGGTCGGCATGCCGCTGATTTTCAAAGCCAGTTTCGACAAAGCGAATCGCACCAGCAAGGATGGTTTTCGCGGTCCGGGCATGGATGAAGGGCTGCGTATTTTGCAGCGGGTGCGCGACGACATCGGCCTGCCGGTGATTACCGATGTGCATACGCCGGAACAGGCCGCACCGGTGGCCGAGGTGGCCGACATTCTGCAAACGCCGGCTTTTTTGTGCCGGCAAACCGATTTTATTACTGCAGTGGCCAAAGCCGGCAAGCCGGTGAGCATCAAAAAGGGCCAGTTTTTGGCCCCTTGGGATATGCAACATGTGTTGGACAAGGCACAGGCGACCGGTAATGAAAATATCATGTTGTGCGAACGCGGCGCTTGCTTCGGTTACAATAATCTCGTTTCGGATATGCGTTCCCTGCTGGTGATGCGCGAATTCGGCGCGCCGATTGTTTTCGATGCGACGCATTCGGTGCAGCAACCGGGCGGTTTGGGCGGTGCAACCGGCGGCAACCGCGAATTTGTGCCGGGCTTGGCGCGCGCAGCGGTAGCCGTTGGCGTGGCAGCATTATTTATGGAAGTGCATCCCGATCCGGACAAAGCCTTGTCCGACGGGCCGAATTCGCTGGCTTTGCGCGATTTGCAAGGTTTGCTGAGCACATTGAAGCAGCTTGATGCGCTGGTGAAAGATTAAGTACGCGCAATCAACTCAATGTCTAAACCCTTTGTGTCGCTGTGCCTTTGTGGTTAAAATGAATTTAAATGAAAAGAAATGTATCGGCCATATGGCCGAAGGAGTGATGAAGTGAGTGAAATTTTAACAATCCATGGACGGGAAATTTTTGATTCGCGCGGCAATCCGACGGTCGAAGTCGATGTGAGCTTGGCTTCCGGCGCTTTTGGCCGTGCTGCAGTACCCAGCGGCGCATCGACAGGCTCGCGCGAAGCGGTGGAATTGCGCGATGGTGATCGCCGTTTGGGCGGCAAGGGCGTTACACAAGCCGTAGGCCATGTGAACGGTGAAATCGCCGAGGCGGTTCGCGGCATGGATGCAGCCGATCAGCAGACGCTGGATCAGGCTTTGATTGATTTGGACGGCACAGCGAATAAAGGCCGCTTGGGGGCCAATGCGATTCTCGGTGCATCGATGGCGGTTGCCAAGGCGCAAGCGGTCGAGCAGGGAAAATCGTTGTTCCGCTATCTGGGCGGTGATGATGCCTCGCTGCTGCCAGTGCCATGCATGAATGTGATTAATGGCGGTTCGCATGCCGATAACAGCATTGATTTTCAGGAATATATGATTGCACCGGTGGGCGCATCCTCGTTTGCACAGGCGCTGGAAATGGGCGCGGAAGTGTTTCATGCGCTGAAATCCGTATTAAAAGCCGCCGGGCATGTGACGGCAGTCGGCGACGAGGGGGGGTTTGCCCCCAATCTGGGTTCCAACGAAGAAGGTATCACAGTCATTCTCGAAGCCATTGAAAAAGCTGGTCTTAAGCCCGGTGACGATGTGGCGCTGGCTTCCGATATGGCGGCATCCGAATTTTATCACGATGGCGCATATGTGTTGGCCGGCGAAGGCAACCGCAAGCTGGATGCGGCTGGACTGGTGGATTTGATTGCATCCCTGTGCCGTCAATATCCGATTATTTCGGTGGAAGATGGTTTGGATGAAGCGGATTGGGATGGTTGGAAACTGCTGACCGATAAACTGGGTGATAAGGTACAGCTGGTCGGCGACGATTTGTTCGTAACCAATCCGGAAATTTTGCAACAGGGCATCGACAAGGGTGTGGCCAATGCATTGCTGGTCAAGGTCAATCAGATCGGTACGTTGAGCGAAACTGTGGCGGCGGTGAATATGGCGCACGATGCCGGTTATCGTTGCATGGTCAGCCACCGTTCCGGGGAAACCGAGGATGCCACCATTGCCGATTTGGCGGTAGCGCTGGGCACGGGGCAAATCAAGTCCGGTTCGGCTTCGCGTTCGGATCGCATGGCCAAATACAATCAGTTGCTGCGTATTGAGGAAGAGCTTGGCAGCCGGGCAAAATATGCCGGGCGCGCTGCGTTTCTCAGGAGCTAGGGCCTGAAAAAGCCCTTGCGCTGGCTGGGCTGGGCGATTGTCGGGTCCCTGCTGCTGTGGATGCTTTGGGATATTGTCGCTTCGGATCACGGTTACGGGGTTTACCGCGCCGAGCATGCCGAGGTGGTTCGTTTGCAGCAGCAGTTGCAGGTGCTGAAAAAACAGCGCGAGCAACTGGCTGGCGAGATATTGCGTTTGCGCAAAGATCCGAAAGCATTGGAGGATTTGGTGCATCGCCAACTCGGTTATGTGTATCCCGATGAATATATGCTGATTGTTCCCGCAAAAAAGGAGAAAAAGCTTGCCGACGAATAAGGTGACGACGCGTTTTGCGCCGAGTCCGACTGGCCTGATGCATCTGGGCAATGTGCGTACAGCACTGCTCAATTGGTTGTTTGCGCGCAAACACGGCGGACGTTTTCTGCTGCGTTTTGAAGATACCGATGCGGATCGTTCGCAGGCGCAATATATTGAGGCGATTCGCCGCGATCTCGACTGGTTGGGTCTGGATCGTGACGGCACGGAATTATTCCAGTCGGCGCATGCCGATAAACACAGTCAGGCGCTTGGCCAGTTGGCCAAAGAAGGTTTTGCCTACCGCTGTTTCTGTTCCGAACATCAGTTGGCGATGGATCGCAGATTGGCCGCTTCGCGCGGTCTGCCGCCGCGTTATACCGGGCGTTGTCGTGTGTTGCCCGCCAGCGAAGCCGAAACCCGCGCAGCAAACGAAGCCTTTGTCTGGCGTTTGGCTGTGCATGACGATGCGGGCGAGGTTGTTGTGCATGATACGTTGCGCGGCGATGTCAGTTTTGCCCGTCGCGATCTCGACGATCCAGTGGTCAGCCGTTCGGATGGCAGTTTCACTTTTTTATTGCCCAATGCCGTGGATGATGCGCTGGATGGTATTAGCCATGTGTTGCGCGGCGATGATCATTTAACCAATTCGGCGTATCAGGTCTGGCTGTTGCTGCAATTGGGACATGTGCCGCCGGTGTATTTGCATCATGGCCTGCTGCTTGGCGAGGACGGCAGCAAGCTTTCCAAACGCAGCGGCAGTCACAGCGTCGCGGAATTGCGCGATGCCGGTTTACTGGCCGAGGCTTTGCTGCAGGCGATGACGCGCTTGGGGCATGCGAATATGCCGGAGGATGCGGATATTGCCGCATTGATGGCGCATTTCGAGCCGCAACATCTGTCTGCTTCTGCGGTGCGTTGGCAGGATGACGAATTGTGGCGTTGGCATACGCGCTTGTTGCATGCCTTGCCTGTAGCGCAGTTGTTGCCGCGTTTGCAGGCGGTTTTACCGGATGCAAATGCCGATTTCGCGCATTTGGTGCAGGGCAATTTGCAACGGATTGAAGATGCTTTGCATTATCGCCGTCTGCTGGATGTGCAAGCGGCGCTGGATGCGGATGCATTGCTTGTCGCGCAAGAAGCGGGTGAAGATTTCTATGCGGCGGCGATTGGCGCATGGCAGGCGCACGGGGAAGCTGGTTGGAAAGCATGGGCGGAGGCGATTAAAGCGGCGACCGGGGCCAAAGGACGGGGGCTGTTTATGCCCTTGCGCGTGGCTTTGAGCGGTGCGACACACGGGCCGGAAATGAGCCATATTGTCGAATTTTTAGGTCCTTTGGGTGTTGAAGCGAGGCTGCAAGATATGCATGCGCGGGTGCGCGCATGAGTTTGGTCGTTTACAACACGCTAAAACGAAAAAAAGAGGCGTTTGTGCCGCTGGTTGCGGGCAAGGTCGGCATGTATGTCTGCGGCGTGACGGTGTACGACCGCTGCCATGTCGGGCATGCGCGGATGATGGTGGTGTTCGATGTGATTTACCGCTGGCTGCGCCAGCTTGGTTTCGATGTGAACTATGTGCGCAATTTTACCGATGTGGACGATAAAATTATCCAACGCGCAGCCGAGCGTGGTATCGCTATTGATGCCTTAACCGATGAAATGATTGCCGCTTTTTATGAAGATATTGATGCCCTCGCTTGCATTCGCCCGAGGCACGAACCGCGCGCCACCGCGCATATGGACGAGATGATTGCGATGATTGCGAAGCTGGTGGCGGCGGATTATGCCTACGTCGGTGCGGGCGGTGATGTGCTGTATGCGGTGCGTAATTTTGATGGCTACGGCAAGCTTTCCGGCAAGAATATCGACGATTTGGAGTCGGGCAGCCGTGTTGAGGTGGACGAAGGCAAGCGCGACCCGCTGGATTTTGTGTTGTGGAAAATGGCCAAAGCAGGCGAACCGGCATGGGATTCGCCGTGGGGCAAGGGCAGGCCGGGCTGGCATATCGAGTGTTCGGCGATGAGTTGCAGTCATTTGGGCGACAGCTTCGATATTCACGGCGGCGGCATGGATTTGAAATTTCCGCACCATGAAAACGAAATCGCGCAGGCGCAGGCGGCGAACGGCGGCGGTTTTGCCCGTTACTGGTTGCACAATGGTTTTGTGAATATCAATGCCGAAAAAATGTCCAAATCTTTGGGTAATTTCTTCACCATCCGCGAAGTAACCGAGAAATATCACCCGGAAGTATTGCGCATGTTCATGCTCGGCACGCATTACCGTTCGCCGCTGGATTTTTCCGATGCAGCATTGGATACGGCGAAGGCGGGGCTGGACAGATTGTATGAAACCAAGCGGCGTATTGCTGATTGGCAGGCGGCAGGCGCGGATTTGCCGCCAGCTTTTGTATCGGCAATGAACGATGATTTCAATACACCGGAGGCATTGGCCGAGTTGTTTGAAACGGTGCGTGCCATCAATAAGGGCATCGATGCCGGGCAGGATGTAGGTGCGGCGGCGGTGCAAATGGCGCGTATGTGTGCATTGCTGGGTATTGTGCAACAGGATGCGGGTCTCTGGTTCCAGTCCGGTGATGTTGATGGCGAGTGGGTCGAGGCGAAAATTACGGCGCGCAATCAGGCGCGTGCGGACCGCGACTTTGCCCGTGCCGATGCGATTCGCGACGAACTTGCGGGCAAGGACATCATTCTAGAGGATGGTCCTTCCGGTACGACATGGAAAAAGGCTTGAATAGGGATGGCGATGACGGCAGGCGACAATAAAAGTTCGAATGTGGTGTGGCACGAAGCACAAGTGACGCGTGCGATGCGCGAATCGCGTAACGGCCATCGCGGCGCGGTATTGTGGTTCACCGGTTTGTCCGGGGCTGGAAAATCGACGTTGGCGCATGCCGTGGAAGAGCGATTGCATGCCATGGGCGCGCATACCTTTGTTATCGACGGCGATAATGTACGCCACGGCTTGTGTGCCGATTTGGGTTTTTCCGATGCTGATCGGGTGGAGAATATCCGCCGCGTGGCCGAGTTGGCGGGTTTGTTTGTACAGGCCGGGGTATTGACGTTGACGGCGTTTATTTCGCCGTTTCGCGCCGACCGGGCGCAGGCGCGCAAATTGCTCGGCGATGATTTTATCGAAATCCATTGCGATACGCCGCTGGATGTATGCGAAGCACGCGATGTGAAGGGTTTGTATAAACGTGCGCGTGCCGGTGAAATTCCGGCGTTTACTGGTATTTCTTCACCGTACGAAGCACCGCAACATGCCGAAATCGTGGTGCAGACGGCGACGCAGAGCATTGAGGCATGCGTGGATCAAATTGTGGATTGGCTGGCGGCGCGGCATATGATTCAGCAGCAGGGGGATTCATGAGCACACCGATTAAAGCTGTGGTTTTGGCTGGAGGTTCGGGTAGCCGTTTGTGGCCGCTGTCTCGCCAGCAATTACCCAAGCAATTTCTTAAATTGGACGGCGATTCTTCGTTGTTGGAGTCTACGATTAATCGTTTGCAGCCGTTGGTCGGCAAAGACGATGTGTGGGTGGTCACCGGTGAAACACATGCTTCCGGCGAAGCTTACGCAGAGTTAGCAGCCTACAATCAGATTCTTGAACCGGTGGGA
>JAJRWP010000015.1 GCA_021545645.1 Zetaproteobacteria bacterium
AGCGGCGAAATTGATTGCCCGGTAGGCTGGGTCGCTGAAAGTAAACGCCCGCCTGCCAATCGTTTCGATTATATCTTCATGCCGTGGCAACAGGCCGATGAAATACACCGCTGGCAGGCGCGCAAGGTAAAAGTCGGGTTATATACCATCAACGATGCGGCAAAAGCGGTAAAACTCAGGCAGGCAGGCGCGGATTTTATCGAAACCAATTTCTTTTCGCGCATGGTGCAGGACATTGGCTAAGCCGCAAGCCATCGAAAAACCCGTCGATGTGCTGATTATCGGCGGCGGCATCTACGGTTGCGGCGTTGCCCAAGCGGCAGCGGCCAGTGGTTACAGCGTCATCCTCGTCGAAAAAAACAGCATCGCTTCGGGAACAAGCCGCCAATCCACCAAGCTGATTCACGGCGGTCTGCGTTATCTGGCACAGGGAAATCTGCAACTTGTGCATGCAGCACTAAGCGAGCGCGAAACGCTGCTCAACATCGCCCCCGATTTAGTACAGCGGCAATGGTTTTATATTCCGATATACGAAAATGCACGCCATTCACCTTGGCTGATCGGCAGTGGCTTGCTGCTTTACTGGCTGCTTGCGCGCGGACGCTCGCATTTTCGCCGCATCCCGCGCCGACAATGGTCTACTGCCCTTCCGGGCTTGAATTACAACGGCCTGCGCACTGTTCTCGCCTATCAGGATGCGGCCACCGACGATACGGCGCTGACCCGCGCCGTAGCCGCCTCCGCGCAATCCTTCGGCTGCGGTATTTTGCAGAATCACGGCCTGCAACGGGCCGAATATACAGGCCGATATGACGATAAATACTGGCAGGTGGATTTCGACAGCGGCGCATCTTGCCGCGCCCGTATTCTAATCAACGCCAGCGGCCCGTGGATGGGCGAAACCTGCCAGAACATTCTCGCGCACATCCCGGAAATGCCGCACCGGCTGGTGCAGGGCAGCCATTTGCTGCTCGACAGGCCGTGCCCCGCGTATATCTACACCGAATCCAGCGACGGACGGGTGATGTTTTTCCGCCCGTGGCGCAGGCGTATGCTGGTCGGTACAACGGAAACGGAGCTTGCCGCCATGCCGCAAAAACCGACCCCCACGCAGACCGAAATCAACGCGATTCTGGACACCCACAATCACTATTTCCCGGATACCCGCTGCACAAACGTCGATATATTGAACACCTACTGCGGCGTGCGCGTCTTGCCTTGCGGGGATAGCACCGCCTTTGCCGCCAACAGGGAAACCGTCATCCTCGCCGACAACGAAAAACGCCCTGCCTACATCGGCATCTACGGCGGCAAACTCACCACCTACCGCCGCGAAGCGGAAAAAGTCGTGCACCTGATTTCCCGCAGCATCCCCACCAAACATCGCGCCGATACCCGCCGCATCATGTTGCCTGTGACGGATGTATCTCTAGGCTAACATATCGAAAGACGATTTTCGCCGCTCAGAGCAACTGAAAATACACTGCCTTTCTGACCACCGCACGCTTGTCTTGATTAATTCCCGCTTAGCAGCGCAACGGCCATCGCCGCAATGCCTTCTTTGCGGCCTGTGAAGCCCAAATGCTCGCTGGTCGTCGCTTTGATACCGATTTGAGAAACATCCACCTGCATGACTGCGGCCACTTTTTCGCGCATATTGGAAATATGCGGAGCAAGGCGCGGCGCTTGGGCGATTACCGTCGCATCGATATTACCCACCGAAAATCCCGCCTGCCGCACTTGCCGCATCACTTCGGCGAGCAAATCAAGGCTATCCGCACCGGCAAAACACGCATCGGTATCGGGAAATAGATGACCGATATCGCCAAGTGCTGCCGCACCAAGCAGCGCATCGCAGACGGCATGAATCAGCACATCGGCATCGGAATGGCCGAGCAGGCCTTTTTCATGGTCAATCTCGACACCGCCGAGGATTAATTTGCGGCCTTCGGCGAAGGCATGCACATCGAAACCCTGACCGATACGCATATGCATCGCGGATTGATTCATTATATTTCCTCGCTGTGCCGACACAGCCAGTCCATATCCTGCTGCGTGGTGATTTTGCGGTTATTGGCCTCGCCGTCGCTGATAAACACCGGAAATCCGGCGGCTTCGAGCAAGGCTGCATCGTCGGTAAACTCAGCCAATCTATCTGAAAAACGCTCCACCGCCTGCATCAGCCAATCGCGGCGCGCCACCTGCGGCGTCTGCACGGCGCGCAAACCTGCGCGGTTCAATGTGCTAACCACCAATCCGTCGTCGCCCACTTGTTTAATCGTATCGTGTACCAGCAGGCCGGGAACCGCCGCACCGTATGCAAACGCCGCATTGAGTACTGCTGCCAACAGTTCCGGCGACGGCAACGGCCTTGCCGCATCTTGCACCGCCACCCATTCGCAGGCTTCGGGAAGCCCCGCTAAGCCGCGACACATGGACTCGGCGCGCTCAGCTCCGCCAATCACCGGCGGTAAAATCTCAAAAGGGAAGTCATGGCCGGAAATACAGGCGGAAAAACGTTCGTCGCCTGCCGCCAACACCGGTTGCAACCACGCAATGCGCGCCTCCGCCGCCAAATGACGCAAACCGATTTCAACCAGCGAAAGACCGTTAACACATTGATATTGCTTGGGGATTTCGCCGCCGAAACGCCGCCCGCTGCCTGCTGCCAAGAATAACACACCGACTTGCATAAGCGGATTGTGTCGCATCTCCCGGTCAGGTCAAATCGCCGCGATTTTCGCATCTGAAATAATCAAAAACACAGCCGATTTAACATCCATGCATTGCAGCCGCCGCCATCATCCGATATAACACGCCCATGAACCGAAATGATGTATCATTCGACGCATGGCAATGAATTTTATCCACCTTTTTCCACTGGCTGGTGTGCTCACCGCGATTTGTGCATTTTTGCTGTGGCGTTGCGTCTGGAAATCGCCGCAGGTTAGCCTCAACATCCTGATTCCACTGCTCAGCATTGCCATGCTCATTAATCTGTATGCCTTGTTCCGCTTGGAACCGATTACCAACTGGGGACTGGATTTCCGGCTGGCGGCGGCGGTATCTATCAGTGTATTGATTGTGCAATACATCTATTTTATCGGCCTATTGCGCCACGGCATTCACGGGCTTGGCCTATTTCTGCTGCCGATAACCGCCATTCCGCTACTGGCTATTCCGCTGCTTTCCGATGCGCCGATTCTGCGTATTGAGACCTATTCGGTGCTGGAAATCAGCCATTTGCTGCTGTCGCTGCTGGCTTACGCAATCCTCACGCTGGCCACCATCCATGCGGTGATGCATCTGCTGCTGGACCGCGCCCTGAAACGCAAAAAAATCGGTCCCATTGTGCATGCCATGCCATCATTGCTGGAAGTCGAAGCGCATATGTATGCGCAGGTCGGCTCGGCAACATGGATATTGGCGCTGGGTATTTTCAGCGGCTTGATTTGGCAATGGGAAGCCTTTGGTCATTTCAATATGCTGTCGCACAAGGTCATCCTCAGTCTCTTCTCGTGGGTCGGACTGGTTGCACTGCTCGGTTTTCGCCGCCGTTCCGGCTGGCAAAGCCGCCGCGCCGGTTGGATGGTAATTGCCGCCTATGTGCTGTTGCTGCTGGCCTATTTCGGCGTGCGCGTCGTACAGTCTTCGCTAAGCTGATATTTCTGATATTCTACTGCCTCTGACATGAACGAAATCGCTTTATCTTGGCCTGCGGCGGCGGGTATTCTGTTTTTCCTGCTGCTTGCCTCGGCTTTCTTTTCCGGCTCCGAAACGGCCTTAACCCGCGCCCGCCGCTTTCGCCTGCGCCTGCTCGGCGATCAGGGCAATGCCGGTGCGCGCAAAGCGGAAAAGCTGCTCGATCAGCCGGAACGCATGCTCTCCGGCATTCTGCTCGGCAATAATTTCGTCAATATCGCCGCATCCAGCTTGGCGACTGTGGTTTTCGTATCGATATTCGGGCAAAGCGGCATTATTTACGCCACCATCGCCATGACTGTGATTGTTGTGCTGCTGGCCGAAATCCTGCCCAAAACCATCGCTGTGGCGCATGCCGAATCGGTGGCCTGCAAGGTGGCCGGTTCGCTGCAATGGGTCGTGCGTATTTTTTCGCCGATTATTATCCTGTTGATGGGCATTATTCATCTGTTGCAACGCCTGCTCAATGTGCCGCAAAAAACCGACAACGACATCACCCATCAGGAACTGGCCACCATCATCGATGTTGGTGCCGAAACCGGCATGCTTGATGCTGCGCGCGAACAAATGCTGCTCAACAGCCTGCATTTGCACAATGTTCCCATCAAAGCGCTGATGACACCGCGTAAATCCATGCATGTGCTGGACGCTTCGAAAAACACCGCCGAATGCATGAATGTAGCCATGCAAAAACCACATTCGCGTTATCCGGTTTATCACGGCAAGCAGGATCATATTATCGGCGTTGTACACTTGCGCGATCTGGTTAAATACCGGCATAGCGCCGGCCCGATGAAGCACGTCATCATCTGGCACGAAGCACCGTTTGTTCCGGCCAATAAAAATGCCCTGCAACAATTATTCGATTTTCAAAGCCATCGTCAGCATATGGCGATTGTCGTCGATGAATACGGCGATATCGACGGCTTAATCACTATGGAAGACATCCTTGAGGAGATTGTCGGCGAAATCGAAGATGAATCGGATACCCCGGCAGAGCCGGAAATGTGGCCGCAACCGAACGGCGATATGGTTGCCGCCGGAACCTTAAAAATACACGATATTAATCAGGAGCTGGAAATCCACCTGCCCGAAGAAGGCGCAACCACACTGGGCGGGTTGATTGTCGAACGCATCGGCGCGCAACCGGAAGCGAAAATGTGCCTCGCTGTCGGCAAGGTACGTCTGGAGATTGTCGAGCTTGATGGTAATTGGATTCGCCGCGTGCGTATCAGTAAAATCGAATCGGCGGAAAATAGAAATAAATAACTAGCCGCCTGCTTCAATCCCGCCTTGAATCGCTCGGCTGCGTTCGGCAAGCACGCGGAAATCCAGCCATGCCCGCGCTTTTTGCGTCGGCGAACGCAACAAATACGCCGGATGATAGGTCACCCACACCGGCACACCGCGATATTCGTGCCAACGCCCGCGCAGGCTTGCTAACGAAGCATCGCTGCCGAGCACCCGTTGCGCGGCAACCTTGCCGAGTAAACACACCAATTTCGGCTGCAACACCTGCCACTGTGCATCGAACCAGCGGCTACAGGCTTCGACTTCTTTTTCGTTCGGATTGCGGTTGCCCGACGGTCGGCATTTGACGACATTCATGATGTAAACATTGTCCCGCGACCAATTCAGTGCCGCTAACATCTGATCCAGCAGCTTGCCCGCCTTGCCGACGAACGGTTCACCGATTTTATCCTCCTGCTCGCCCGGCGCTTCGCCGATAAACAGCACATCGGGCTGCTCAGAACCGATACCGAACACCACCTGTGTACGGCTTTCGGACAATGCGCAATCCGTACATGACAATGCTGCTGCGCGCAGCTGTTGCAGATCGGCAGGTGTCGCAGAAGAAGAAACGCAGGCAGGCGAATAAACCTGCGCCGCAGCCCCTTCGTGTACCGAAATATCGGCGGCATCATGGTTCGAAGAATCGGGCGCAAACACAGCCGCGCCAACAGGTACAGGTGTGCTTACGCCGATGCGGCGCAGGTAATAATCCTGAAAATCCCCGTTATCCACCATTGGGGAAATATAAAATCAGCTAATCAGTCCGTCCACTGAAGCATGCGCACCGAGATATACCGGTACACGCTGATGCAAGGCCTCCGGCTGCACATCCAGCACCGACTGCTCGCCGGTATGCGCTTTGCCGCCAGCCTGTTCCATAATAAAACCCATCGGAATCGCTTCGTACAACAGACGCAGCTTGCCGGTGGTATTTTTGGTATCCGCCGGATAGAGGAAAACACCACCCTTGAGAACTGTGCGATGCATATCCGCAACCATCGCCCCCACATAACGCATGCCCAATTTTTGGGTATGGCGGACAGTCACCAGTTTGTCGGCCATGCCGTGCATCCACTGGCTGGAATTGCCTTCGTTGACCGAATAATAACCACCGGATTGCGGAATCTTCATATCCGGATGGCTGACCTCAAAACGCGCATTGTTGGCATTATAGGTATAACCGCTAACCCCGGCACCAACCGAGCAAACCAGCATCGTGGACGGGCCGTACAGCACATAACCGGCAGCCAGCACTTCGCGGCCCGATTGCAGGGTATCGCTGACATCGGGACGCTGATCGTTCGAGGTTTTGCGTTTAACCACGGAGAAAATCGTGCCCACCGGGCCATCGACATCAAGATTGGAAGAACCATCCAGCGGATCGACAAGCACCAGATAATCAGCCGAAGCATATTCGTCAATCACCAGCAATTCTTCCTGCTCTTCCGAACCGACGGCACAGACATGACCAGTAGAACGCATTTCATCGAGAAATATCTCATCGGACAGCACATCAAGCTTCTGCTGCTGCTCGCCCTGCACATTTTCGCTACCGGCAGCACCAAGCGCACCACG
This sequence comes from Zetaproteobacteria bacterium, assembly GCA_021545645.1. GTDB lineage: Bacteria > Pseudomonadota > Zetaproteobacteria > Mariprofundales > Mariprofundaceae > UBA1543. The sequence continues at coordinate 6,571 of JAJRWP010000015.1, forward strand.
AAATACGGCGCTGCGTAAGAGGTAAGCGATTTCAATCGCCGCCCGACCAACGCCCTGAATCACCGGCATCATAGCTGGCCCGTGCTCTCCCTCTTGGGTAATGCGATTCAACGTAACTGACATGATTTCCCTCCACTAAAGAAATGGCTCTATTTTGAGCGGACACAGGGTAACAAGTTTTCTTACTGATTTCAAAAAACAAAAAACATATCGCCCTTGGCTAAGGCAAGCACAAAAATAAACGCCTGCAAAAGAGCCTCTGCAAAGCAATGGATTCAGAGTGAAATACGCACAGGAGAATGATTGGCGGGCATTAAAAAAGGGCTGCTAATGCAGCCCTTTTTATAAGTGGCGGAGCGGACGGGACTCGAACCCGCGACCTCCGGCGTGACAGGCCGGCATTCTAACCAACTGAACTACCGCTCCACTATTCAAAAACCGCCATGCAGCGGCGTTTCAAACAGGTTGCGCAACTTAATGATTCAGCCCTGCAAATGCAACCATTAAATGCCGCAAGGCAAGAGGCGTACAATTCAAACACGCTATTCCACGCAACGGAAACAGCTTAAAAGCACTGATTCGGTGATGTGCGGGGTTGATATGGTGGGCGAAACAGGGATCGAACCTGTGACCTACGGCGTGTAAAGCCGTTGCTCTCCCAGCTGAGCTATTCGCCCCTAAGCATAACAAGGGGCCGGAAAAACCGGCCCCTTGTTAAGATTTAACATAGTCCAAAACAGAAGCGAAAAAACAGCCTCCGTCAATTAGCCTTTAACTGCGTCCTTCAGGGCCTTGCCAGCCTTGAATTTTGGAGCCTTGGAAGCTGGCACATTAATGGCTTCGCCAGTGCGCGGATTACGTGCGGTACGTGCTGCACGATCAGTCACTGAGAAGGTCCCGAAACCTACCAAGCTTACTGAACCGCCGTCAGCCAATGTTACGGTAATACCACCAAGAACTGCTTCCACAGCGTCAGCCGCCGATGCTCTTGTCAAACCTGCGGCGTCTGCCACGTGATTAATCAAATCTGCCTTATTCAATGTTTCCTCCCGAAGGTAGTAGATTGGTGAACTATAAGGGTTCGCCCCTATGCCTTGTCAACTATTAATTTTCGCTAATGTGTCCGTGGAGCATCCTTCTCACGAAAAATGCCATCAATTACCTGTGGCACAAACCCCCCTGCCGACCCCATGCCATCGGGAAGGTGCGTTAGGGCGTAGCTTAGCACTTCATCCATGTGTGTAACGCTATTAATGTTCAGTCCGGCAAGCACATTCTCAGGAATTTCTTTCAAATCCTTCTCATTTTCATCTGGAATTACCACTTCGGTCAAGCCGCCGCGATGTGCTGCCAGCAACTTCTCTTTTAATCCGCCAATGGGCAAAGCCTTGCCGCGCAAGGTGATTTCACCGGTCATGCAAACATTTTTCTTCACCGCAATACCCGTCAGCGCCGATACCAGCGCCGTTGCCATTGCTAGGCCGGCGGAAGGGCCGTCTTTGGGAATTGCACCTTCCGGCACATGCACATGGAAATCGACTTTCTGGTGGAAATCGACCGTCAAACCCAATTGCACAGCGCGCGAACGCACATAGGTCAATGCCGCCTGCACCGATTCCTGCATCACTTCGCCAAGCTGTCCGGTGACCGTCAGTTTTCCCTTGCCAGGCATCAACGCCACCTCGATTTGCAACAATTCGCCGCCAACCTCGGTCCAGGCAAGGCCGGTAACCACACCGATTTGATCTTCATCTTCGGCCATACCGAAACGGTACGGACGCACACCCAGATAATGCTCCAAATCGCTCTGCTGCAAATGAATGCAATGCTTGGCAGGCTCGTCGGACTGGACGATTTCGCGCGCCGCCTTGCGACACAACTTGGCCAGCTCGCGCTCCAGATTGCGCACCCCAGCCTCGCGCGTGTAATAACGAATCATGTCGCGCAGCACCGCTGTTCCCAGTTGTAACTGCTGCTCTTGCAAGCCGTGATCCTTGCGTTTTTTCGGCAACAGATAGCGTTCGGCGATTTTCACCTTCTCATCCTCGGTATAACCGGGAATGCGGAT
>JAJRWP010000181.1 GCA_021545645.1 Zetaproteobacteria bacterium
CCTCTTGAACAGGCATAGCCATGAGCAAAGACAATAAAAGATTATCTAAAGTCATGATCGTTGGCGGTATTTTTATACTGTTCATTACCGCTGGCGGAGCCTTTTTAAGTCAGAATCCACAGATAATTGAAAAATGGCAATATCAAAGAGATTCAGAGCGCCAAGACCAGATGAGGAAAATATTGTTGAAGGCTCCGGCCAGTTGTAAAGGGCAAAAAGTCGGACGGTTTGCGGCGGCTTGTGTGCATTTGGATGACGCTGCAGCTTGGTACAGCCAGTTATCTTCTGCTGAACAATCTTGTTTTAAGGAAAGTTTTGTCATCACCAATGAATTTAAGTTGGCGTATGATGGTGATCCGCTGTCAAATCTTGAGAATTATACGAATGAAGATGAGATTACCTTACATGCCTGTGGTGTGAGTGAAGATTCGAAATTTTATTTAAAAGATAAGCTTAGTTCCGATGCGCAAGAATTTCTAAATCATTGGTATCAATGGAAGTTTGATGAGGGAAACTACTTCAATTAATGATTGATATTGCCTTGCCGCCATTTAATGCCTGAAAGGTGGCAAGGGCGGTGGTTTTTTATTTGCCTATATTGCTTGCGGGTTGATATTCGGCGAGCATTTCAAGGCTGTCATCATTGTTTTCCGTGTCACTTACCGGGGTGAGTGCGGTATCGGTGTATTCAAAAGCTTTCGGATCGCCTTTGATGCGGCGGTACACGCCGGTGAATTTCAACAGCAAGCCGACGATGCTGGCCTGTCCGCGCAGCACTTCCCACAGGCGGCGCGGGTAAAATAGCAGTGGATTTTCAATGGCCATGCCCAGCCTGCGGTCGCGCCTGTATTTGTGACGAAAATAGCCGCCCTCAAGCGGATGCAGGCCTTCGTATTTGTGGCAACCGTAGAACCAGAGCATTAAAAACATCATCTTGCCGACGCTCATATGCGAAGCGCGTGCACGTTTGAGTACGGTTTCGATATGTTCCGGCGTGTAATAGGTATGCCAAGCTAGATCGTAGACCTGTTCCCACTCTTCGCGGCTCATGGTCGAATGCGCGGTGGTCACATGGTTTAGGTCGTATTTGTTCATGTCCGGGTCCATCCAAGTGCCGTTGGCATCCAGTGCTTTATGATCGGCGGAGCCCGGCAACGGTGTTAGGAAAAAGAATTCCAGTAAATCCACCGGCAATTCGCGTTTAATGATTTCGATGTCGTTGATGATTTTCTCCGGTGTATCGCCGGGAAAACCGAGAATGTAACCGGCGCAGGTCATCACGCCGACATTGCGCCATGCTTGCATCAGTTGACGGTATTCGGTGATTTTATTCTGTTTTTTGCCTGCGGCTTTGAGGTTATCCGGATTGATGTTCTCCAGTCCGATAAAAGCGCGGCGCACCCCCGCTTTGCCTGCTTTTTCGATAAAACCCGCGATTTTGTGGCACATCGTGTCCACCTGAATGGTCAGGCGAATCGTCATACCCTCTTTTTCCTGCAGCATAATCAGCCGGTCGAATATGTCTTCCCAGTTGCGGTTGCGGGCGAAATTATCGTCGGTAATAAAAAAACGGCTGACGCCCTGTTCGGCATTTTGGCGCACGATTTTCTCAATATCGTCTGCCGAGCGCCGCCGCGATTTGCGCCCCTGCACATTGATGATGGTGCAAAAACTGCAGACGAACGGACAGCCGCGTCCGGCATCGAAGCTGGTCAGCGTACCCATCGAGCGGGTGAGCATATCGGCGGGTAGAAACGGCGTTACCGTACCTTCCACATCGGGGAGCTTGCCGAGATAATTATACAACGGTTTCATGGTTCCGGCATAAGCATCGGCAAACACCTCGTCGAGCCGCCCTTCGGCTTCGCCAGCGAATAAAGAAATACCCAACGCCTGCGCTTCTTTTATATCCGCTGGCAATTCCGGCAGCATGGATAGACAGCCGCTAATATGGAAGCCGCCGATGCAGACCTGAATCCCGGCTTTGCGGAATTCCCTCGCCATATCCATGGTGCGTGGGAATTGATTCGATTGCACCCCGGCAAAGCCGACAAACCCAGCACCAGCGCGGTGAATGTTACGAATGATTTTGTCCATCGGAATGCGTGTATTGGTTTCATCGTAGGAATCGACGCGAATATCCACGTCTTGGCCAAGTACTTGTCTGGCAATGATGTCCTGCGTCAGGCCATACATCACCGCCAGCGTATTGGAAGGTACGGCGGAGCGATGCCACTGAATAACATAGCCGTCGTCATCGTAATGCGACGGTTTGATGAGTGCGACATGGAAGCTTTTTTTTTGCCTGTGCTCTGTTTGCATGGTTGCTCGCCACCTTCTGACTTGCATTAAAATCACGCCAGTATGCAATAGCATATATTAAACAAGCGTTCTTGTCCGCTGAACAAAGCCATAGAAAGAATAATGCGACGGTGCTTTTTGCAGATAGCGCTTATTGATTGCACAGTTCTCGATGTTTAGTTGACATGCGTTGTGGCGGCGGTTAGAAATCAACGTGTTGCCGCTTTCCGGCGCGTCTTTTTTCACATCCCATGTTTTATATATAACGATGCATATGCATCAATTCGGAGTAAGTCTATCGTGTCATCCCAACAGTCTGAAGTAGTAAATCCAGTTTCTGAAAACGAAGAAAACAAGGCCCCTGCGCCGAAAACGCCAGAAAAACCAGCGCGCCGCACCCGCCGCCGCAAAGCGGAAAGCGAAGATACAGCAGCTGCCGCTGGCGGGCAGGATGTTGCTGCGAACGATTCGCCAACGGGCGGCCAAGAGCAGAAAGAATCGCGCTCCGACGGGCCGCCGCCGCGCCGCAATCAGAATCGTAATCAGCGCCGCAACAAGGGCAATGAAGGACGCGGTAAACGCCGCAACGACCGGCCGGAAACCCCGATTTCTGACGAGTTTAAAGGTGTGCAGATGAATTTGCGCGAAGTCGCGCAGATGACGCCGCAGGCCTTGCTTGATCTGGCCGCATCGCTGGAAATCGAAAATGCTGCCGGCATGCGCAAAGCCGAACAGGTTTTTTCCATTCTCAGGGCGCACGCCATGCGCAGTGGCACGTTATACAGCGAAGGGGTGCTGGAGATTCTTCCCGATGGTTACGGGTTCCTGCGTTCGCAGGAGGCGAATTATCTGGCCGGGCCGGACGATGTGTACGTATCGCAGAATCTGGTGCGCCGTTTTTCCTTGCGCAAGGGCGATACGGTCTCCGGGCAAATCAAATCACCGCGTGAAGGCGAGCGTTATTTTGCCCTGAAGGATGTCGATTCGATTAACGGCGAGGAGCCGAAAGTCGCCAAAACCAAGGTGTTGTTCGATAACTTAACACCGCTATATCCCGAACGCGGCCTGCGTATGGAAGTCGAGGGTTCGGCGGATAGAACAGGGCGGGTGATTGATATTGTTGCCCCCATTGGTGCGGGTCAGCGCGGCCTGCTTGTTGCACCACCGCGCACCGGTAAAACGATGATGATGCAATCAATTGCCCATTCCATCGAGGCCAATCATCCGGAAGTGATATTGATGGTGTTGCTGATTGATGAACGACCGGAAGAAGTGACCGATATGAAACGCTCGGTGAAGGGCGAAGTGATTTCTTCAACCTTCGACGAACCGGCGCAACGGCATGTGCAAGTGGCGGAAATGGTTATCGAAAAGGCCAAACGGATGGTCGAGCATGGCCGCGATGTGGTGATTTTGCTCGATTCGATTACCCGTTTGGCGCGTGCTTACAACACAGTTGTGCCCTCAAGCGGCAAGATTCTTTCCGGTGGTGTCGATTCCAATGCTTTGCATCGCCCGAAACGCTTTTTCGGCGCAGCGCGCAATATCGAAGGCGGCGGTTCGCTGACCATTATCGCTACAGCATTGGTCGATACCGGCAGCAAGATGGATGAGGTGATTTTCGAGGAATTCAAGGGCACGGGCAATATGGAGATCAAGCTGGATCGCAAGCTGGTCGATAAACGTGTGTTCCCGGCCATTGATATTGCCCCGTCCGGCACGCGCAAAGAAGAGTTGCTGGTCGATCGCGAGGACCTGCAGAAGATATGGATTCTACGCAAAATCCTGTCGCCGATGGGTGTGGTCGATGCGATGGAGTTTCTGCTCGACAAACTCGGCAAAACCAAAAATAACGATGAGTTTTTCGATAAAATGAATCAGTAATGTGTTTGATTAAGAATACTGGTTACTAGTCATTATTGCCCATAGCATAATACTGAAGCCGCTTCACAGTGCGGGCCTAAGTAGCTTATATGGGAGAGGTTAGAATGACTTATTTACTACGACCTGCGACTGAAATCGACTTTAATATTATTCATGAATGGCTTCTAGAACAGGCCCGAAACAGGCTAGAATCATCACTTTATTGTAACTGGAACCTGACAAAAAAAGTATATAAAAGAGGCTCTCTACTAGCGTTTGTATCTTCTGATACAGGCAGACCGCATGCTTATATGTGGGATGATTTCGGGGTAGTTGAGGTGATGCACTCAAAAAGAGGTGAAGGGATAGGCAAAATGATGGTTGAAGAAGCCCTCAAGCTGCTTGTAGAAAGGAATATTGCCGCCGTCGGTATACATGCAGCCCCAATATCCTCTAAAGGATTCTGGATAAAAATGGGGGCAGAGTTCTATACCGATGACAGAGGTTTCATCGCAATTTCAAAGAAGCTGGATTTACCAACTGATGGGAAAAGGGTGGACGTAATACTTCGACTTTTCAAACAGGCTATGCTTTATAATGAACCGCATTTAGCTCATAAAACAATACAGTTTGATGCTGTTTGTAAAGATGGGGTGGTTTATCTTGGAGAGAGGGTCGGTATTTATCACAAGAATAAATTGTGGGAAGGGGATGCTGGCATCGAGATATTAGTTGATGGTTCACAAGTATACTTCGGGAAAGTAAAATATGGGAATTCAGTAGGTATAGAGCGAGATTCCAGAAGAACCTCTTTTTACATTGATAAAATCAATCAGACGCGCTGAGTTCATCGAGCAGTGCATCGGCATTGCGCAATACGATGTCGAAAACCTCTTCAAAGCCTTGTTCGCCGCCGTAATACGGGTCGGGAACCGGGGCATCCGGGTTGTCTGTTTCAAATTGCCGCAGCATCAATAATTTTTCTTCATCCGCACCCATATCAATCAGGTCGAGGCGATTGTTTTCGTCCATGGCAATGAGCCAATCCCAATCACCGACATTACTTGCGGTGACCTGCATGGCGCGGTGGGCATGCATATCCACCCCCCGGTTCAAGGCGGTGCGCAGCATGCGTGCGTCTGCTTGATTGCCGATATGCCAGTCGCCCGTACCAGCGGAATCGAAGAAAAAACGCTCGTCGATACCGCGCTCGGCAGCGCGATTACGCACGATAAATTCGGCCAACGGCGAACGGCAGATATTGCCGAGGCAAACGAATAGAACGCGGGTGGGTTCAGACATGGGTGGCATTCCTTTCCGCTTGCGACGGATTGATGTAGGCAGGTTGCGGATGGCGCGGCAGGGCATCTATGTTTTGCATATTCTCGCACATGGATAAAAGCACTCGTGCCATTGCTTCCGGGCGTCTGTATTGCGGTTCAATATATTGCCATTGCGCGAGGCGTTCGTTATCTGCTTGCTGGGCGCTATACATGCCTGCGGGCCATACAGCAAGTTCGTGCCAAGTAATGCAGGTGTCTTTTTCCAACATATTATGCCCCTGATATTGACCGACATAGGCCATGCCCGCTCGCGCATCTTCGATGATGTGCAGCGGTGCATCGTAATCGATTTGCGCGGCGCTGATGGCCAGTGAGGAGACCTCCAGCACGGGTAATTTAAGTTGACTATTGATGCCTGAAATTGTGGCGGCGGCGATGCGCAGACCGGTGAACGAACCTGGGCCGATACCGCAAGCCAGCATTTCAAGCTCGCGCCATGTCAGGTTGGACATATCGAGCAGCTTTTCCAGCATCGGCATGATGGCTTGCGAATGGGGGCGGTCGGATTCGCTTTGCAGCGTAAAACTGCTGCCGTCGCGGCGGTTGACGCAGGCGCAAGCGGCTCCGAAGGCAATATCAAGTGCCAGCAGATTGCCTGCGCATGTCATGGCAGTTTATTCACAGCGCTTTGTTTACAGCAAGCGGCGAAGAAAGGTGGCAAAATCGGCACCTATTTTCGGATCCAACATGCCGAGTTCAGCGTTGGCCATCAGAAAACCGAGCGGGTTACCGGCATCGAAGCGCTTGCCATCAATCAGTACGCCGTAAACCGGCTCCTCTTGGGCCAAACGGGCGACGGCATCGGTGAGCTGAATCTCACCTTGTTTGCCCGGTTTGGTATCGGCCAGAAGTTCGAACAGGCGCGGGGTGAAGATATAGCGACCAATAATCGCCAGATCGGAAGGTGCTTCGCCAATCGGCGGTTTTTCGACCATATCCTTAAGCTGCAAAAGACCGTTGGCTTGCTGTTCCGCCTGTACAATGCCGTAGCGGTTGACCAGATGGCTTGGAACCTGCATCAGGCCAATCACCGAGCAGCCGGTTTGTTCGTGAACCTGCCGCAATTGTTGCATGGCCGGAATTTCGGCGATAATCAGTTCATCGGCCAGCGCCACGCCGAAGGGTTCGTCGCCGACCCAGTGTTCGGCGCAGGCCACGGCATGGCCCAGTCCGAGTGCCTGTTTCTGGCGTACATAGACGACTTCGGCCATGCGTGCGACACGCGAAACTTCTTTATAGAGGGCATCTTTGCCGGCGGCTTTTAAGTTCGCTTCCAATTCGGCGGAAATATCGAAATGATCTTCGATGGCGCGTTTACCGCGACCGGTGACCATGATGATTTCATCCATGCCGGAAGCCAGTGCTTCTTCAACGCCATACTGAATCAACGGTTTATCGACGATGGTCAACATTTCTTTGGGGCTGGCTTTGGTGGCCGGTAGAAATCGGGTGCCGAGCCCGGCAGTCGGGAAAACTATTTTGTTTAGGGTTCCAGTCATGGTGCTAGCCTACTGTGTCGGTTCTGAAATAAAAGCGGGAGAGCATGCATGCTCTCCCGCTGTGAATCATATTGTTCCCGAGTTCGTCGCCGGGTTATAGCTGTCCATAGGAATGCAGGCCGGAAAGATACATGTTTACGCCGATAAAGCAGAATACCGTGACGAGGAATCCGGCAACTGTCCACCAAGCCAGCGAATGACCCTTCCAACCGTGCGACACGCGTACATGCAAATAAGCGCCATAGGTCAACCAGACAATCAAAGCCCATGTTTCTTTCGGATCCCAAGACCAATATCCGCCCCATGCTTCTGCCGCCCAAGCTGCACCGAGAATGGTTGCCAGCGTGAAGGCCGGGAAACCGATAGCGACGGCTTTGTAGGCCAGTTGATCGAGTTGATCTAGGGTGGGGAATACCGCCAGCAGGCTTGAACTTGCACCGCGCATTTCAAGGCGTTCGCGCACCAGATAGGCCATGCCCGCACCGCAAGCGACAGCAAACGAGCCGTAGCCGACGAAATTCATCGGTACATGAATCTTCATCCAGTACGACTGCAAGGCCGGAACCAGTGGTTTGATGTCGCCATGACCGTGTGCCGACAACCAGATGCCGAAGAAAACACCCGCCGAGACAATGGCCATCACGAACGCACCCATGGCGCGCGCCTGATAACGCCGCTCCAGCACCAGATAAACGATGGTGGTGATACAGAACAGCAGAATGAACACTTCGTACAGATTGGATACCGGTGCGTGGCCGATTTCCGTATCAATCATATACGACTCATACCAGCGCAGCAGCAGCGCCGAACCACCGGCATACACGCCTACCCAAGCACTGGCGGTGGCCAGTTTGCCGACAATTGAAGCCGGTGCGAACAAGTGCGTGATATACAGCAGCGCAGAAGCCAGCAGCACGATGTTCATGGTCATAATAATGGTGCCGGAAAACAGATTGGACTGGTCGTTGTAATTGATCAGGCTCTGATCCGGTTCGAAAAATGAGGCTAGGGTTGCCAGCAAAATCATCAATAAAGCGCCGTCCAGCCACGAAACAAGATTCAGCGATACTTTCGATTCGCTGACCGAGGGTTTGAGCATGGCTGCTGCCGCACCGCTGGCCAGTCCGGCCAATGCGCCGATGCCAATCCAGCTGAATGCCGATGCGCTGAGAAAATACAGCAGACCATCATCGCCGTAGCCGTCGGGGCCGTACATTGCATAAGCGGAAATGCCGATAATTGCGCCCAGATAGGTGCAGAAGCGGACAAAGCCGGGGAAGCCTTTATTGAGGCCTTCAAGTGTTGCTGTTATCGCGGTCATGTTGAACTCCCTTGATTTGTTTGCTGGCGCAGAGCCTCGTCAAAACTGATTAAAAGCTGATGAAACTCTTGCTCAAAGTTCAGTTTATTGCGATTGCTCATCGCGCCAAGGGTGATTTCTACACTATCTTCCTCAGGTTTGAGCACCACCCAAAGCTTGCGGTGTGGCACATAAAACATAATGCACAAGCCGATGACAAGTATGGCGCTGCCGACCCACACGGTATTCATGCCCGGATCTTGAGTCATTTCCAAGCCAGTGTAATACACCTGTTCGTAGTCGTCGAGAATGGGGATGAACGGCCACGGCAGCGAGGGGAGGTTATTCATGCCCTGAATCACACGCATGCCCATTTCTTGAAAATTATCTGGGCGTTTTTCACCAAACACCTTGCGCATGGCGTCGCTAAAGGCGGCAAAATTGGCTGCTTTATCGCGTTTTCCATTCTGTTTTTTGAGCGCCTGAATGAAGTTGCGGTATAGTTTCCAGTCGTTTGGCTGTGTGAAATCAAGTCCCAGTGCAAACGGTTGAAAGTCGCCGTCCTGACCGCTTAGCGATACCATAATCAGGTGGCC
>JAJRWP010000182.1 GCA_021545645.1 Zetaproteobacteria bacterium
ACCAAACCTGTATCCGCATCCACACCGATATGCAGCTTCATACCAAAGTACCACTGCTTGCCTTTCTTCGTCTGATGCATTTCAGGGTCACGTTGCCTCTCCTTGTTTTTTGTCGATGTCGGGGCGGAAATCAACGTTGCACCTACAATCGTGCCTTCGCGCAGACTGCAACCCATCGAGGCTAGATGCCTGTTGATCTCCAGCAATAACTTGCGGCCAAAAGCATGCAGAGTGTCCCTAGCCTTCGCGAAATAAGTATCTTGCCCCGATTTCGGTGTTTCTTACCCACATGAATACGGCGTTGCGGCATAGGACTTCACCCTGTTCTTCAGTAACCGAACGTGATGTACGTCAGGCTATGAATAAGTTCAGAAACCTTAAGCCTTTTCCAAGACTGAGCGCCATGCGTTGCGGCGGCAGGGCGGCTTCCATAGCATGCAGCGACCATGATTCAGTGCAACTTTCAACACGCGGCAAGCCTGCGTGATATTTCAAGCCTCCGGAAAGCTTCGTTTTTCCTGCGCAAGCTGCGGTTTGTGCGCCGATTTATCATGCTTTTTGCCGCTTTCGGCGCATCTTTTATTGCGCCGATAAGCGCGCAAGCTGGCATCGTCACCACCCTGCCGCCCTTGGCCGGATTGGTACGTATGCTTGATGCCGATGCGGATGTACGCTGCCTGCTTGCGCCGGGTGCGGATGCGCATGAATTTCAGCTTGCGCCGCGTCAGGTACAGGCGTTAAAACAGGCCGATTTACTGATTCGCAGCAGTTACGACGACGGCCACTGGTCGGGATTATCGCTACCCGGCCGCACATTCGATTTATGGCCGCAAACGGCGCATGCATGGCTTTCGCCGCAGGCTGTTCGCCAGCAATTACCACGCCTAGCCAAGGCGCTGCAACAGCTCGCACCGCAGCGTCAACAAGACATCGCCAACAATCTGGCGCAGGCATTAAAACAATGCGATGCCATCGACAACGCCCTAAACAACGCCCTCGCCGCCTACCGTGAAAGCGGCGTTATCATGCAGCACAATGCATGGGCCAAGGTACTCGCAAGTTATGCCGTACCGATCTGGAGCGTACTCGAATCGCAGCACCACGGGGCCAATATCCGCCCGCGACGGCTTGAAGCCGCGCTGGCGCAACTTACGAAACACCCAAACGCCGTGCTGTGGGGCAATCGGCAACATGCCAATCGCGGACTTGTCTGGCTCCAACAACACAGTGCAAAAAACAGCCAAACGGCAACCAAATTATTGCTGCTCGAACCGCTCGGCGACTGCAGCATGAACTGGACGCAACTGATGCAGGCCAATCTGGACAGATTAAACAAGCTGCGGGGCATTTCTCAGTGACCGCCGCCATCACCACCCCTGCAATCCGCCTCAATCACCTGTCTTTCGGGCGACCACAAGCGCGTATTCTGGAAAACATCAACCTGCAACTCGAAGCCGGCCATTTTCTCGGCATTGTCGGCCCCAATGGCGCAGGTAAAAGCACCCTGCTGCATATCATTTGCGGCCTAATCGAGCCGGACGACGGGCATATCGACCTGTTTGGCGAATGCCTGTCGCGCGGCAGCCGCAAACGCTTGCTTTCGCAACTGCGTTTTCTGCCGCAACGGCAGGAAGGCATGTCCGGCATGCCACTGCGTGTGCGTCATGTCGTTGCCATGGGACTTGATAGCGCATACGGGCCACTATGGCAGCGCGCACCGCACCGCAATCTGATTGATCAAGCTCTGGAACGCACTGGCATCATGGCTTATGCCGATACCGATTTTCGCGCCTTGTCCGGCGGTCAGCAGCAACGCGTGCGGCTGGCCCGCGCGCTGGTCGCCATGCCGCGCATTCTGCTGCTCGATGAACCGGCGGCGGCACTGGATGCCCCTGCACAAGCAAAACTGTACAAATTGCTGCGCCAACTGTGCGACGAATTGGATATGTCCATTGTCATGGTCGAACACGACATCGCCGCAATCAGCGATTATGTCGATTCCGTGGCCTGCCTGAATCGCAGCATTCATCATCACGCGCTGCGCGGCGAAACGATTCCCGAACAGGTCTGGCACGATATGTACGGCAATCATATGCATATCGTGGCCCACGATGCGGCCTGCATCGGCTGCAGTTCGCACGGCGACGGACCACACAACAACGAAACACACTACGGGCAGAACACATGATGCATGAATTTCTGGCCAGCGTGGTCATGCGCGAAGCACTCGGCCCGGCCACGCTGATTGCCGTTGTCGCTTCCAGTATTTCGGTGATGGTGCTGGCGCATCGGCTGGCGTTTCTGACTGTCGGCGTTTCGCACGCCACACTGGCCGGTCTCGGTTTCGCCGTTGTGTTTTCGCTGCCGCTTTTGCCCAGCGCCGCACTTACCGCCATTGCTGTAGCGCTGATGCTGGGCGTGGTATCGCCCAAACGCGGCATGAACGAGGATGCGGCAACGGGTGTGCTATTCGCTGGCGCTATGGCGCTCGGTATTGTGCTGCTTTCCGGGGCGAATCGGCATGAAGTCGATCTTTTCGGCCTGCTGTTCGGCAATATCCTGATGACCAGCAGCGAAGATCGTTTCTGGCTTGTCTGCGGCAGTGTTCTGGCCATGACTTCACTGATTTGGCTGGCCAAACCTTGGTGGGGCATGGCTTTCGATGCCGTCAGTATGCGCGCCATGGGCCTGCCGGTGCGGCGTTATCGTTTGTTGCTTTATGCGGTGGTCGGTTTGACGGTGGTGATGTGCGTCAAGCTTGCCGGGATTGTATTGACTGCGGGGCTGCTGGTGCTGCCAGCGGCCAGTGCTTGGCTTTGGGGACGCGGTTTATTCTCCATCTGGTTGATCAGCCTGTTTGTATCGCTCATCGGTACATGGGTCGGACTTTATGTGTCCTATATGCTTGATTGGCCGTCCGGCGCGACGGTGGTATTGCTGCTGTGCGCTATTTTTATCGTCAGCCGTATCACTCACCGCCTTGTGCATCACCGGGAAGCGCGCAGGCATCACTAAGGCGCTGCAAACAACATACAAACGCTTATACAGCAACGATTCGCACTGATTTTTTCCTGCGGCGCAACACACGCGTCATACCGGCGGCGGTGAGAATGCACCAAACGGCAAACAACGCACCGGGCAAGGCCGTTTCCGGCTGAAAATGTTTCAATGCCAGCGCAACGCCAAGCCCGGCATTCTGCATACCGATTTCAATGGCCAAAGTAATGCGATGCGATATATCGAAGCGAAACAATCCGGCAGCCAACCAGCCGAGCGCATAACCCAACGCATTAAGTAGAATCACCAAACCCATCACCAACAGCGGCGTATCGGCGATGCGCGCCTGATTGGCGGCCACCGCATAACTGCAAATGATAATAATCGCCAACGCCGCAATGCCGGGCGCGATATGCTCCGCGCGCGCGCAAAAAGATCCGTGAAAACCACCAAGAAAATGCCGCAATAGCATGCCGAGAAGCAACGGCAGCGCCACAATCAACACAATCGTGCGCATCATCGGCCAAAAGGGTATATCCATAAACGCATTGCCCAATATTTCGACCAACAACGGCGTGAGTAACGGCGACAGCAGCGTCGCCAGCATGGTCATGGCAATGGAAAAAGCCACCGCGCCACCCGCCAGATAGGTAATCACATTGCTGGCCATCGCCCCCGGCGCACAACCGACAACAATAAAACCCAGCGCCAACATCGGCGATACCCCTTGCCAAACGGCCAGCGAAGCCGCCACAAAACCGAGCAACGGCATCACCGTGAACTGGGTCAACACGCCGAGGGCAATCCAGTCCGGTCGTTTTAGTGCGGCGCGCGCCTCCTCCGGTTGCAGCACCACACCGAGGGCAAACATCGTTGCCGCGAACAACCACAGGAAATAATTCTTGAATACAAGAAACAACGGCGGATAGAAATAAGCGGCAATCGCGCCGAGCAATGTCAGCAGAGCCATCTGGCGCGACAGCAACGACCAAATCATCAATCACCAACCATCAACACACCCGCAAGCGGGGTTAATCGAGCGGGCGGACGAATATCCTCAATCCCGCTCTTCGATAGGCGTGTAATGCAGGCCGTGTTCGCCCTGATAAATCTGATTCGGGCGGTAAATACGATTGTGGCTCAACTGCTCTTTCCAGTGCGCCAACCAACCGGCAACACGCGAAACGGCGAATACCGGGGTGAACAAATCGGTGGGAATACCCAACTTGCGATAGACAATGCCGGAATAGAAATCGACATTCGGGCACACGCCCTTGGCCCCGAGCGTGCTTTTGGATAATTCCTCGATGTGGCTGGCGATTTCATAGGTCGGATCGGAGCCTTTTTTCTCGGTCAGCTGCACATAAAGCTGCTGCAACAAGGTCGCGCGCGGGTCTTTGGTTTTGTAAACGCGGTGGCCGAGGCCGGAAATCTTTTCTTTTTTACTCAGTTTCTTATTCAGATACGACTCGGCCCGTTCGACGGAACCGATTTCATCAAGCATCATCAACACATCCTCGTTAGCGCCGCCGTGCAGCGACCCCGATAATGTGCCGATGGCGGCACTGATCGAGGTGTACGGATCGGCCAGCGTCGATGCGGTAACCAGCGCTGAAAAGGTGCTCGCATTCATCGTATGCTCGGCATGCACAATCAGCGCCACGTCGATAATCCGCTCGGTCAAGGCATCCGGTTCTTCGCCGGTCAGCATGTAATAGAAATTGGCGGCATGCGAAATATCGTCGCGCGGCGGAATCGGATCATCGCCATGACGCATGCGCGCGTGCGCGGCCACCAGCGTCGGCATTTTGGCAATCAGTTTGATGCATACCTGATATATCGTGGCTTCATCCAGTGTGCCGGAAAGGTTTTTCGGAAACGGGTAAAACATGCCAAGCGCAGCCACCGTCGCCTGCAACGAATCCATCGGATGCGCCGATTCGGGAAAACATTTCATCATATCGCGGATGCGGAATTTAACACGCCGGTGATGGCGCAATTCATCATCGAAATGGCTCAATTCCTGCACCGTCGGCAAGCGTCCGTAAATCAGCAGATAGGAGACCTCTTCAAAGCTGCTTTTCTCGGCCAGAGCCTCAATATCAATGCCGCGATATTCGAGATGGCCGCGCTGACCATCGACAAAAGAAACACTCGATTCGGCGACAGGTATGCCCGCCAGTCCCGGAGCGTAGCAAGGAATTTGTTTCTTGGTTGATTGTTCAGGCATCAGTTTTCACTCCCGTTGTCATACGATTTGCAATATTTTCGCCAAGGCCGGAAAAGCCATCCGTCGGCAGCGCATCTATGGGTCGTGCAGCTTAACAAAACATTTCGTAATGAACAGACGGCAGGCGCAAATTATGTCGGTCATTTTATATCCGCCCCATCAACTGCCTTTGCCCAGCGGATGCGCCCGATTCACCGCTTCGTGCAGGCGAACACGCGAAATATGCGTGTAAATCTCGGTGGTACTGATATTGGCATGCCCGAGCAGCATCTGCACGGCACGCAAATCGGCCCCGTGATTCAATAAATGCGTGGCAAACGCATGCCGCAGGGTGTGTGGCGACGGCAACCGCTGCAATCCCACTTGCATCGCATAACGGCGCAGGCGCTGCCAGAAATTCTGCCGCGTCATCGCCTTGCCGCCCCGCCCCGGAAA
>JAJRWP010000183.1 GCA_021545645.1 Zetaproteobacteria bacterium
AATCCACACCAAATGCACTTCTATGCTGAAAACACTATGGCTCGATTTCCTGTAATGCTTTCCCATAATTCAATCATATCACGCTGAAGCCTTCGCCTGAAGGCGAGGGTTTTAACCCAACCCGGACGTGTGACAATAAATTACGGTAACTGCCAGAAAATTCGCCAAGCGAAGATACACCGGCAGCCATACCTGCTGTTGGCAGACAGCCTATCGTCAAACAACATATCAAAAATGCCCGCAGCATGGCTTGTCGCATCAAGCTGCGGCATCCTCCTGAACCAAACCATCGCGCAGATGCACGATGTGTTTGGCATGCTGCATGACCAGCGGATCGTGCGACGAAATCAGAAACGTCGTACCACGCGTTTCGTTCAGTGTTTGCATCAATTGCATTAGCGATTCACCGGTATGGCTGTCCAGATTTGCCGTCGGTTCGTCGGCCAGCACAATATCCGGCGATGCAGCCAATGCCCGCGCCACGGCAATGCGCTGCTGCTGACCGCCGGAAAGCTGATCAGGCCGCCGATCTTCCAAACCGGAAAGCCCGACCTCGGCCAGCAATCGATCCGCCACCGCATTGCGTTCGCCAGCCGAAATCCCCTGCAATTGCTGCACATAAGCGACATTTTCACGCGCGCTGAGCACCCGAATCAAATTATAAGCCTGAAATACAAAACCGATGTGACGCAGACGAAAATCGGCGCGCTGCGCTGCCGAAAAACCCAGCACATCGCGCCCGGCCACCTGCAACGAACCGGTATCCGGGCTATCCAGCGTGCCGATAATGTTGAGCAACGTCGTCTTGCCCGAACCGGACGGCCCGGCGAGCACGGTAAACGCGCCCTCTTCAACATCCAAACTGACGCCGTTCAGCGCCTTCGCTTCCACCTCGCCGCTTTTATACAGCTTGTGAATATTGCGCGCCTCGATCAACGCCATTTATACCTCCCGCATCGCTGCCGCCGGATCCAAGCGGGCCGCTTTCCAAGCCGGAAACAAACCCGCCACCAAGGCTCCCAGCGTCGCCGCACCGAGAATATGCAACAAGGATTCGCCAGCCAACATCGGATGAATTACCGGACTCATGTACATAAACGAAAAAGCCGTTGCGAACTGCGATAAATCAATACCCACACGCCCATAATGCCAGACCAGCCAGCCACCGACGACAAAACCGAGCAGACTGCCCAGCAATACCAGAATCACCGTTTCCCAAACCACCATGACAAACATCTGCCCGCCGCGCACCCCGAGCGCACCCATCAAACCGAATTCGCGGCTGCGTTCGTGCATGCTCATCAGCATCGTATTCAACACCTCGACCAACACCACCAAGATCACCACCGCCAGCACAATCCACGAATAGGCATCGGCAAATGCCGCCCACTGCTCGGCCATCGGATCGATTTGATTCCAAGTCAGCACCTCGAATGCCGGTTTTTTCGCATCGCTGTTCGCACCATCATTCGAGCGGCCTCCCGACAAACGCGCGCGCAACGCCGCAGCAAGCGCTTCAACCGCCGCGAAATTATCGGCGCGCAGCACAACATCCGTCACCCCCACGCCGACATCCAACCACTGCTGGGCGCGAAACAGCGGCACAACAGCCGCCAAATCATCAATATCCAATACCCCGGAATGCAGCAGACCGCGCACACGAAACACCTCGGAAGCAATATCGCCGTTTTCCAGCGCCGCCATCAGCACCACTTTATCGCCCAAAGCCACCTGCAAACGGTCGGCCAGACTGTCGCCAAGCACAATCGCCCGGTCATCATCAGCATTCAGCCAGCGCCCCTGCTGCACAAACGAGGCCATGCGGCTCAAATGCGGCTCCTTTATTGGTTCGACGCCGTAAATCAGCGCTCCGGCATTGGCCCCGGCCGCCGATGCCAAACCGGAAACGCGCAGACGGCGGGTGAACGAATGCAGACCTTGCAAATCCTTCAGACTGTCCAGCACCGGCTGTGCATCGCGGATACGATCCGCAAGTTTTCTCGACTGTTCGAAACCCGCTGCATGAATCTGAATATGTCCCGTCAATGTCAGCGCAAAATTGGTGCGAATCTGTTGCATCCAACCGTCGTTCATCGCCGATAAAAAGGTCAGTGCGGCGATTCCCAAGGCCAGCGCTGCCAGTGTCAGAGCGGTGCGCAGCGGATGCAACCATAAATTGCGCCAGCCGAGTTTCAGATAAATACTGACATCAAACATGATGAATCGCCTGCACCGGTTCTAAACGCGCCACCCGCCATGCCGGAACCAGCGCCGCCAACACACTGGCCAGCATCACCGAGCTGACCGTGACCAGCAAATGCGTGGTATCGATTTCCGTGCGCACCACCGGATTGATATAAAAACGGCTGATCGTGTCCATTTGCCCGGACAAGTCGATGCCAACATGTTGAAAAACAAACACCAACGACAAGCCGATAACCATGCCGGCAAGCACACCGGCAATACCCAACATCGCCGATTCGATGGCCACCAGCACCGCCAAGCGCCAGCGACCGCAACCCAAGGCCATCATCACGCCGAATTCGTGCATGCGCTCCAAAGTGCTCATCAGCACAGTATTCATCACTCCGGCGGCGACAATCAGCAGCACCACGCTGAGAAAAATGTAGTAAAAGCCGTTTTCCAGCTCCACCCACTGTTTCATCATCGGATACATATCGTACCAGCGCAGCACTTCGTAGCCATCGCCGGACAGTTGCCGTTTGAGCATTGCCGTCAGCGGTTCGATATGTTGCGGTGCAAGCAGCACAATCATATCGGTCACCCGCCCCTGCATATTGAGCAGCGTATCCAGCGCGGCCAGCGGAACCACCGCCAAGCCGCGATCAATACCCATTTCGCCGCTATCAATCACACCGACCAGACGGAAACGATCGGCAGCCAGCGCCCCGTAACGGTCCTGCGCCAAAAAAACAAAATCATCGCCCACCGATATGCCCAGATTACGCGCCGTCGTCGCCCCCATCACACAGGTGTTTTGATCACCAACGGCCAAAAAACGACCCTGACTAACCTTGCTGTGCAGACGTGTCACCTGTGTTTCGCGCTGTGGATCAACGCCAAGCAGCACCAGACCCTCGGACGTATCGTTACCGGCAGCCAATGCAAAGGTGCGAATGCGGCTGGTATATTGTTTCGCTCCCGCCTTATCAAGCAATTGCCGCACCCGCGCCGCATCGGGCAAAGGACGGCTGAGTTTGGGATGACGAAAATAACCGTCGGAATGAATCTGGATGCTGCCGATGATGGTTTGTTGCAGATTGCGCATCATCGAATTGTGTACCCCGTCGTTAAAACCCCATAAAAACAACAGCGCCGAAAGACCAAGCGCAATGGCCGCGATGGTAATGAAACTGCGCCGTGCATTACGCAACACATTGCGCCAAGCAAGTTGGAAAATCATAGGAAAGATAAAATCATACTCAGCGCCCGCCTGCACGTTTTAAATGAGCGCGGGTGAAAATGCTATTTTCAATCTCAGGATCGAAACGCATCGCTTCCACACGCAACTGCGTCTGTTTGCCGGGTTCGTCGAGCGGATGCATGGTCCACAGCGTCGGAATGTTCCTGCCATCCATGTTGCGCACGTCGCTAAACTCAAGCAAGCGCCGTTTTTTGCCGTGTTCGTCGTAAAAAGCCTCGGAAAGCGGAATGCCGTCGTTGCGAATCACATGCACCAGCTTGCCCCAGACCACCGGCGCATCGTCTTTGGGCAGCGATTCGATGGTAAAGCTCTGCGCATCGCGGGCGATGATGCGGTGCGTATAATCATCGACGACAGAGGCGGATTTAACCAGATCGTCGTTGGTAAAATCGGAGCCCATCCACGACGACAGCATCATCGACGGCGGAATACGAATATCCCGCTCCAATTTGGGCAAATACATCCACAAATTGCCGCCCAGCTTCAAATATGCCGTGCCGCGATCTTTTTTCGGAGCAATAATACGGATGAAGAATCGCTTACCGGGACGATCGTCCCAAGCTTCGAAACGTATGGAACGCTGCCATTCAGGGGTACTCACACGCATCGTGTAGGTTGCCGTACTGGTCTGCGAACGCAACAAATCCTGCAAGTCCAGCATCGCCTGCCGCGCCGTATCGTCTGCTTCGGCATGCGCTGAAAAAAGCACGCTGATAACAAGAGCCAGATAAATGGGAAACCGCCGCATAACAGCAGTTTAGGCCGCTATCGGCGCTTAAGCCAGCGCTACGGCATCAATATATGCGACTCAATGGCGCACCAGCCAAACAACCAGCCAGCCGATAGCCACGGCGGTGATGCCCATGATGCGTAGCACCGGCGCGGGAATTTCGGGAATCTGCCGCATCATGTCGATCATTTTGCCGGGAAATAGCGCATAAGCAGCGCCTTCCAGCACCAAAACCAAGCCCAGTGCCACCCACAGGTCATTCATGCCGGTCGCCTCCGACGCCTTGCGAAGCTATACCGGCTTATTTCCCGGAATTGTCAAAAAAGCGGAAAAACTCCGATTGCGGGGAAATCACCATGGTCGTACCTGCACCGATAGATTTCTTATAGGCCTCCAGCGAGCGCAAAAAGGCATAGAATTTCGGGTCTTTATTATGCGCTTTGGCATAAATCACCGTCGATTCGGCATCCGCTTTACCACGAATAATCTGCGACTGTTTATAGGCATCGGCGATCAGAACCTTGCGCTTTTTCTCCGCCTCGGCACGGATTTCCTTGGCCGCTTCTTCACCCTCGGAACGGTATTCCTTGGCAATACGATTTCGCTCGGCCTTCATGCGCTGAAATACCGCCTCGCTATTTTCCAGCGGCAAATCGGCGCGTTTGATGCGCACATCGCTGATTTGCACACCCAAATCACGCACGGCCATATCGGCTTTATCGCGAATGGTTAACATCAACTTGGTACGCAACAAGGCATTCTCGCCGCCGGAAACAATCTCCGCCAAGGTATGCTGACCGAGTACCTCACGCACTTTACCGCGCACCACATCTTCCATACGTGCCGCCACACCGGCTTCGGTACGCGCCACCTGAAATACCTTCAGCGGCTCTTTAATGCTCCAGCGCGTGTAGGCATCGACCAGAATACTTTTCTTATCCTTGGTGATGACTTCATTCGGCGGAGCATCCTGTACCAGCAGACGCCGGTCGAAACGGGTGGTCGATTGCCAGGGGAATTTAAAGTGTAGGCCCGGCTTCACCACCACCTGCTGCGGATTACCGAATTGCAGCACAAGCACCTGCTCGCGCTGATCGACAATAAAGGCGCACATATTCACAAGCACTGCGCCAGCCACGACAATCGCGGCAATTATGGTTTGTTTTGCATTCATTTACTTGACCTCCACCTTGCCGCGCATGCGATCCAGCGGCAGATACGGCAGCACACGCTCGGCAACCGCCTTATCAACAATGATCTTTTCCGTTTTACTCAACACTTCCTGCATGGTATCCAGATACAAACGCTTGCGCGTTACCTCCGGTGCAGTGCGATAAGCTGTCAGCACGCTATCGAAACGTTTGGCCTCACCTATCGCACGATCAATGATTTCTTTTTCGTAGGCTTCGGAATCAAGCACCATCTTCTTCGCTTCGCCGCGTGCATTCGGAATAATATCGTTGGCGTAAGCTTGTGCTTCGTTCTTAGCGCGTTCACGATCTTCGCGGGCACTGGCCACATCCTTGAATTCCTTAATCACCCGCTCCGGCGGCTGCACATCTTGAAGCTTCACTGTCGAGACCAAAATGCCGGATTTATAACCATCGAGAATGGACTGAATCAGTGTTTCCACCTCCACCTCAACCTCCGCCTTCTTGGTGGTCAGCACATCATCAATCATCGTGCGGCCAATGATTTCACGAATCGCCGATTCGGCGGCATCGCGCACGGTGGTCGTTTGGTGCGCGATATTGAACAAATAATCGGCCACGCTCTTGATTTTATATTGCACGGTAAACGAAATATCGACGATATTTTCGTCGCGGGTCAGCATCAAGGCTTCCTGACTTACCTTGCGGATGCGTCCGTCGGCAATACCACGAAAACCGATTTCCAACCGCTGCACACGCGTCACCGGCACTTTCTCCACCGATTCCACCGGATACGGCAAATGCCAGTTCAGACCGGGGCCTTGCGTCGCCACATGCTTGCCGAAACGCAGCACCACAGCTTCTTCGTCGGCCGCCACCACATAAAGGCCGGAACCGAACCACAGCACCAGCAATACGACGATTGCACCGACAATACCACCTTTACTCAGTCCACTAGGGCCGCC
>JAJRWP010000184.1 GCA_021545645.1 Zetaproteobacteria bacterium
AAATTTAATGGAATACCAAGACAGCATTTTGAACTATTCTTGAAAGAGTGCGAGTGGAGGTTTAATCTGGCTAATTCAAAAGAGCAACTGAAAGACCTGAAAATGTTGCTCAAAGAATTTTATTAGGTGTCAGCCCCAAAATCAAAATCAGCAGTCTCTGATTTTCTTGAGCGTCTGTGCAACCAGAAAATCATCAAAAAAATGCCAGGAGGAAAGGTGGCACCAACATTAAGTTTTTTTGTATGCAAAGCATGTGGACTTGATAATGCGAAACTGCCACTGCCTGATCCAGACATGCTAGGCGATGTTCTAAATCTCGATGAATTTCTGATCAAGAAACCATCAAAAACGAAAATACTCCAGATGGAAGGGGACTTCCTGATTGATTCTGGTATTAAAGATGGTGATTACCTTATTGTGGTCAGAGAAGTGCCAAATAACGGCGACATTGTTTTTGTGCATGTGAATGGGGATCCCAACGCTGGTTATTATAGAAAAGAGGCGAACGGGATCTACCTAGATTCAAAAGAAGGTATGAATTCTATGCAGCATCCAAATTATCTGAATCAAAATGACTGTAAGGTTTTAAGCGTTACATTGGAAGGTAAGTTCGAGATATTGGGTATTGTCACAGGGATGTTTCGTCAATTCTGAAGGCAAAAAACATTCGCCCTATCTCTTAATCCATGCATGTCGGAACTATGCGTTCTTTTTTACATGCATGAAAGTGTCAGGGAAGAAACTCGTATTTCGATAACCCGCCATCGGACTTTCTAATTGTGGGTTTGATTGGAACAAGCCCTCAACTGCTTCCCGAGGTGACTGTTGGAATTTGGACAGAATCATATATTCACCGGATACAGTTTTCGGGAAAGGCCGCTAATGCCAAATAAAAAAAAGAGATTTAGAGTATTCCTGCCACAACAACAGAAAATTCAATAGCCACTCACCAGCTTAGATCAATACAGCATTACACTATGTTGATGCACCAAAGGCAGTTACGGTGTTAAGTGCAAAGAAAATAAAAGAAGCGGTTTTTGGCAATATATTGCAAGCCGGTTATGAATAATCCTATGCATGAGCAATAAAAGCCAAGCTTATGGCTCACTAAATATTGATTTGTGAGTTATAAAAGCGCACTTTATGCCTCATGATTTGGACTTGGCAGCAAAAGCAATGGCCTGAATTCACCTATGATGCTGAACTTTTACAGGCGAAAGAGGAAGGTTTCCTGCTTGGGGCAGGTAAAATGCTCGGTGCATTTGCACATTTCAATGCGCAAGATAAAGCTGAACTCACGATTGAATTAATCGGTCAGGAAGCATTTAAAAGCTCTGAGATTGAAGGCGAGATACTTAATCGCGATAGCCTGCAATCATCCATTCGCAAGCATTTTGGATTGGTAACAAGTCCGCAGCGTGTCCCACCTGCCGAGCAAGGTATGGCGGATATGATGTTGGACTTGTACCATCATTTTAACCAGCCGCTTACGCATGAGATCATGTTTAAATGGCATGAAAAGCTGATGATGGGTCGCAGGGATTTACTCAGTGTTGGCTGCTATCGCACAGGCGATGAACCAATGCAGGTGGTTTCAGGCTCACTGTATAATCCCAAGGTGCATTTTGAAGCACCACCATCATTTATGATGGTGGATGAAATGACTCGTTTTATTGATTGGTTTCAGCGCACGGCTCCAGATGGTTCTGCTCCACTGCCAGCTTTAACGCGAGCAGGGCTAACGCATATCTATTTTGTCACCATTCACCCCTTTGAAGATGGCAACGGGCGCATTGCTCGAGCTTTGAGTTCAAAGGTGTTGGCGCAGGGTTTGAAGCAGCCGACCCTGATTGCGTTATCTCATATCATTGAGGAAGATAAGAAAGATTATTACGCACAATTGAATAAGCATAATCATGGGCTGCATATCACATCATGGCTACGCTATTTTGCCGATGTGATTCTTGAAGCTACGGATTATTCGCAACGACTGGTTGATTTTCTTATTAGCAAGACCAAGTTGTATGACTGTGTTCGTGGCCAGTTAAACCCAAGGCAAGAGAAAGTGTTGGCGCGCATGTTTAAAGAAGGGCCTGAAGGTTTCAAGGGCGGGCTTTCTGCTGAGAATTATATCAAGATTACGCAGGCATCACGCGCAACAGCCACAAGGGATTTGCAAAAGCTGGTGGATATAGGCGCACTGACCAAAACAGGAGTTTTAAAAAGCACGCGCTATTGGCTGAATGTATGAAGGTCACAGCAGTGACCATGGCAATCAGTAAATCCCCCTTCATCGGAATACGCAATCTTCTAACACCTCTGATGAAATGCCTCCCCCACGATCACCGAAACACTTAATGCTTCACCTCACCAAGGTTAACGGGCATTTTTTTACCTTGTTTTTTATATGTGAAAAATCGATCTTAATATTTTTGGTTTTTGCAGCGGCAAGGATAAAGCGATAGTGGTCAAATTCTGACCACTCGAAATTCCACTTTTATCATATTTTTGGGCCCATAAATGTAGATAATATGGTATGATGGGGTAGCTTAAATGATCTTGACAGGGATTAAACGATTGCTACTTTACGTTGTAAATAAAGGCCTTACGTGCCTTTTAAGCCATATAATCTCATATGGTATACTCTATTCAAAACTGTCTTCGGGAGGCAGGGGCCGGAGGTTCAAATCCTCTCATCCCGACCATTTATGCGCTTATTTCACTCTTCCGCCATCATTCCGCCGGTTTTTACCGGGCCTCCGCTTTCATGATGCTCAGAAGGGCGTGCGACAACGAGGGGTTGCTCGTATTTGAAATCAACCCGATGAAATTCCTCCAGAGAACTGTTTTTTATCTTAGCCCAAAACGCTTTGTCGATTTTCAACCAACGGCATATCAGATCTTCGCTTAATCCCTCTTCTTCCAGTGCTTCCCGCAATAGGCCCTGACGCACCAGCAACAATTCTTCGGTAATGTACATGCGGCGATGGGCAAGCGGCAATTCCCGGCCCGGATAAATGGTTTTGCTACCCATTTTTTCGGCCATAAACTGTGTCTGGCGCAGCTCGATCGCCTGCTGCTCATGGCCGATGAAAAATTTTCCCAGCCATGCATGGGCATAAACCTTGTCGTAAAAGGATTTATGAATCCGCTCCATCGCAGTTAAACCGCCGATAGCATCAAACATGGAATGTTTCTTCATATATTCTTTTCTCCTCGCTCTTATCGTAGCAGCGATCATAAAGCCTGTCGAAGCAGTTGTTGTGCAGGTGCTTTCGTCCGCATGCTAGCCTTGAGTAATCCCGATGGGGGATGCGTAAAACTGGTTTTTATCATGCAGCGATATAGAATCGGCATATATTGTACAAGTTGTGGCGTAATTACATGGTCGCGGAGCCGACTTATTCATTTTCACAGGGGTTTCATATGCCGTGTATAAATTTGCAGGTCAAATGACGCTAAAAGACACTTTTTTAATCCTCGGTTTATTGCTGGCGCTGGGTAATGCAGGCAGTGCGCTGGCGCAGATTCAGGAGCCATCCGGCGGGCAGGAGCAAAGCCGCGAGCAGACGAATAGCAGCTTGAGCGACAGCAACGATTGCAGCCATATTTCGGTCGATTACCAAAACGATCCGAACCTGACCCAACAAGAAAAAATAAAACTGATGGACAAAGCGCTGTTTCACTCGCTGAGCAAATATGAAAGCTGTCAAAACAGCCGCAATGCGGCGGGTGGTGGCGGAGCAAGTGGTGGTCAGGGCGGCGGTGGCGCGGCTGGCGGTGCAGGACACGGTGGATCGGGTGCGTCCACAGCCAGTTCCGATTTGTCGGGCACTGAGCCATCTGAAACTGAAACGTCCGCCGAAACAGGAACCTCGACCATTAGTGAAAGTGAGAAAACAGACGGTGAAGCGCTTGCCGTCAACGAAGAAACAAATGCGCGCGCCAAATCCGGGCAAGCAAAAGGCAGCGGCAAAATTCCGGATGACATCCCGCCAGTCGATAACGATAGTGTGTTGGAAGCGCAAATTCGCCAAGCGGCGATGAACGAGCAGGACCCGCTTATCAAAGCAAAACTGTGGAACGAATATCGAAAATACAAAGGCCTGCCGGTAAAAAAGCCATAGGAGCAATGTTGTGAACGGTATGATGCTTATTAAAAAATCAATGGCAATCACGCTCACTTGTGCGCTGCTTTTATCGGGTTGCGCGGCTGGCGGCGCGGGTTCGTCGAGCTTTGACGTCGGCCCGATGATGTCTTCATCCTATTTCAAATCGAAGGTCAAAGAAGCAGCGGGCGTTGAAAAGCCCAAACTGGACATCATTGTTCCTGTATTCGATCCGGGCTTGCCCGACGATCCGGAAAAATACGCGAAAAAAGGCATCTGGCCGGAGCTGCGCCGCGCCGAATCCTCCCGTTTTGCCTATAAAATGAAATTGGCCCTCGAAAAAACCGAAGCCTTCGGCGCGGTTCGTGTGATGCCGGATAAAACGGCAACCGGCGATCTCTATGTTCTCGGCACGATTAAAGAATCCGACGGTGAAAACGTGGAAATCGGTATCAAGGTTTACGACATCAGCGGCAAATTGTGGTTCAGCAAATCCTTCGATCACGACGTGGCGGCGGATTTTTACAGCAATATCAGAAACAAGGGCAAAGACCCGTACGATCCTGTGTTTAAAAAGGCTGCAGAACGGCTTGTCGAGGAGCTTGATTATAACGCGGCAGAGGATTTAGCCCGCTTGCAGGCGCTGACCAATCTGCGTTTCGGGGCCAATTTTTCACAAGAGGCCTTTTCTCAACACATGAAGAAAAAGGGCCGAATCGTATCGCTGGTAAGCTATCCAGATGAAAACGATGTGATGCTCAGGCGCATACAAGCCATTCGTATCCGCGATCAGTTGTTTACCGATCGCATGCAGCCGCATTACGAAGAATTTAGTCGTAAAATGGACGATAGCTATGCCGCATGGCAAAAACAAAGCTTTGCCGAACTGGCTGGCGAACGCCAAGCCAAGCGCGATGCGGCAGGCAGTGCGGTTGCCGGTGTGGCTTTGATTGCCCTTTCTGTTCTGTCTGCTGTGGCCGGGGCGCAATCGGATACCTATGCAGGTCAGACGGCAGGCACGACTGCCGCTGTGGTTAGCGGTATGGCTGGCGCAAGCCTTTTGGAAAAAAGTTTCCAAACCAGCAAAGAAGCGAAATTTCACAGAGATGCCTTGGCCGAGTTGGGCCAGTCTATTGATAAGGAAATGGCACCGCAGGTCGTTAAATTCGAAAAATCCACCCTGAAACTGACTGGTAGTGCCAAAGAGCAATTTGCCCAGTGGCGCGCATTTCTGAAAAAGATTTATGCGCAGGAAGCCACCCCGGATGTGCAGCTCTAAGCTTATGATTTTCCTATGTTAGAAGAAAAACTCCGGCAGGCCAGCGCGGCGCATGTGAAAAATAGAAAGCGCATGCTTGCTATTGTTGCTATCGCGTTTTTTGTCTGCGCTACTGTGATTGTTGTTTTTTCAGTCGTTGATTTTAATGCTCCCGTACCAGACCGATCTGATGCCGTGAAAGCCGTGGCCACAGAAGATGCATCGCTGCTGCGCGCGCAATTTATGCAACAGTTGCGTGCCTACGAAGAAGACATCGAACCGACAATATCCGGCATGAATGTCAACGCCCTAAGTGCTGAAAAAGCGCTGCAAATCACCGAATTGAAAAACAAGGCCACCGCCGCATTTGCCGCTGGAGACTACGCCGCCGCGCTCAAAAACCTTGCCGATTCGGCAGTCTTGGCAAGGCAACTGATTGCGCAGGGCGAAGATACCTTTGCTATGCAATTGGCGATGGCTGAAAAAGCCTTGGCTGCCGACGATTATATCGCTGCCAAACTGCATATCAGCAAAGCCTTGTTGCTTAAGCCGAACGATGTGCAGGCCTGCGAGCTTGAAAAACAAATCAAGGCCCTGCCGCAAGTCCTCGCACTGCTAAAAACAGCCGCCATTGCTCAAACCGAAAACAATCTTGAAAAGGAATACGCAGCCATTGCCGAAGCCTTCACTATCGCCCCGCAGCGGCAGGCGCTGGGACAACGAAAAGCAGTGTTGGCGGAGAAAATCAAACAAAACCGTTTCGCGCCGCTAATTGCTCTTGGTTTGGCCGATGTGCAAAAACGAAGGCTGCGCGCAGCGCGTGCCAACTACAAAAAAGCCAAGGCTTTATACCCCAAACGCGCGGAGCTGCGCATCCTGAAAACGGCCATCGCCAAACTGGCGCTTGAATTGGATTTGGCGACAGCAATCGCCGAAGGCAAGGCGGCCATCGGGCAAGATGATTGGTTAAAGGCGCAAGCCATTTATAGCGCCGCAGCAGCACGACACCCCGACGATAAAACCCTGCGCGATGGTTTGCAGTTATCCACCACGCTTGTCAATTTGCAGCGAACGCTGAGCGGCTATATTCAGCGGCCGGAGCGTCTTTCTGCGCAGAATGTTTCCGAAGCGGCGCAAGATGCCTTGTTGCAGGCGCGTATTTTTGGTCGCAACAGTAAATCGTTGTCACGAAAAGCCGCTGAATTAAAAACGCTGCTGGCCAAGGCTAATATAAAAATACCGGTGACCGTCAAATCCGATAACCAAACCTATATACTGGTCAGGGGGGTTGGCAAAGTGGGGGCGACAGCGCAGCGGACCATTCAACTCAAACCCGGCGTTTATACCTTCGAAGGCATTCGCGAGGGCTTTAAATCTAAACTTGTCGAGGTGCGCATTCCTATCGGAATCAGCTCGTTTGGCGTAGAAGTCGTCTGCGATGAACGCATCTAAGCAAAACGACACCGGCAACGGCATCAATATCGAGCGCATGCATGCGGAATTGCTGCGCGCTAAAGCCCGGCAGCGGCGGCTGTATATACTGGTTGGCTTGACGCTATTTTGCGCGGCGATTTTCACCCTTGCGGTTATCGCATTTTCCAACGGCACAGCCATTGAAATTCACCCGCAAGAGGCAAAAGACAGCGCGATTGTTCGTGTCTCGGGCGGTTTGGGCGCGGCTATCGGCAATACGGCATATTCCTTGCGCAGCCAGCCAAGCATTGAGGTGTCGGCGGCGGGCTTTAAACCGTTACGCAAAACACTTCTGGCATCCGAAACCGGTGGTACGATCTCGGTGACACTGGCCGAACTTCCGGGCCACTTAAATGTAAAAACAAACCCGGCCTCGGACAAAACGCGCTGGTATATCGATGGCAAGATGACGGTCATTGCAAAAGAATTGCAGCAGGCGCTTTTTTCCGGCGAACACCGCATCGAAATCGACAGCCCGTATTACCGGAAAAACCGCTTTTCGGTGCTTATGCAGCGCGACAAGACCTTGAATCGCAGCGTCGATTTGGCAGCCATCAGCGGACAGTTGGCGATTCGCACGACTCCTGCAGGCGCAAGCGTGCAAATCAACGGCGAGCCGATTGGCCTGTCGCCCGTATCGCGAAATAGAGAAGGCGGTATGTACCGGATTTCAATCACCCATGACGACTATCAAACGATTTCCGAAGATGTCGAAATCACCAATTCAGAGCCGCTTATCGAGCGAAATTACCGCCTCGCCCTCAAGCAAGCCTATGTGCGTATCAGCTTGTCGCCGACAGGCGGCGTATTGCTCTTGAATGGCAACAAAGTGGCTTTGCCGGTAGAGAAACTGGCTGTTCCCGCGCGTGCAAAGAATACGCTGACTTATCTGAAAAACGGCTATTTTTCGCAAAGTCGGCGCATTTCCATCGCCCCCGAAGTGGAAAAACAGATTTCCTTTCATCTCAAGCCCGAAATCGGCGTGGTGAATATTCGTTCGCAGCCGAATGCAACAGTGATGATTGATGGCAAAAACATGGGCCGAACGCCGCTGCTGATAAAATTACCGGCGCTCACCCACCGCATTGAATTGCGCAGAAACGGTTACCGAACATACAAAAAAACCGTCACCCCCAACAGTCAATCGACGCAAAGAATCAACGCAGTATTACGCACGGAATTGCAGGCGCGGCTG
This sequence comes from Zetaproteobacteria bacterium, assembly GCA_021545645.1. Taxonomy (GTDB): domain Bacteria; phylum Pseudomonadota; class Zetaproteobacteria; order Mariprofundales; family Mariprofundaceae; genus UBA1543. The sequence continues at coordinate 8,036 of JAJRWP010000184.1, forward strand.
GCCGAATCGCCGAGGCAATATAGCAATTCGCTTGGCATAGCACTCAAACTTTTCAAACCGAACGACACCTTTGTGATGGGTGCGCCGCGTTATGAAAAAGGCCAGCGTGCCAACGAGTTTTTGCGAACCGTTAAGCTGACCAAGCCATTTTACGTCGGCAAATACGAAGTGACCGTCGGCCAGTTCAGCACATTCAAGCAAAGCCGGGGGGCGAAGAAAAATCCGGTAACTTCGCTGAGTTGGATTGAGGCGGCAGAGTTCTGCAACTGGCTCAGCTTGCGGGAAAAACTCACACCCTTTTATCAAATCAGCGGCGGGCGCTTGCGCGGCGTCAATGTCACTGCCGACGGCTACAGATTGCCCAGCGAAGCCGAATGGGAATGGTTGGCCAGAAAAGCTGCGAAGCCTAAACAGAGTAAATTCACATGGGGCGACGACACCACGATTGCGAAGAATTCCGGCAATATTGCCGATGAATCCGCCAAAGGGAAAACCGCGCATTACGTGCCGAATTATTCCGACGGCCATGCAGGGATTGCCCCGGTCGGCAGCTATCCGGCGGAAAAAACGGGTTTGTACGACTTGACCGGCAATGTCAGCGAGTGGGTACACGATGTGTATTCGCTGATTCCGCCTGTCGGACAACAAACCGAAACCGACCCGCTCGGCGCACGCACCGGCGATACGCACACGGTTAAAGGCTCGAATTGGCGCTCCGGCACCATTACCGAGCTGCGCGCTTCGTTCCGGGAAGGTGCGAAAGCAGGGCGCGACGATATAGGTTTTCGTATTGCACGATATGTTTACGGAGGAGCAGTTCATGGAAAATAAAACGGCCAACATCAATCGCCGCAAAGGCAGGAAGAAAAGCACCATTATTGTTATGACGATTCTCGGCATCGGCTTTCTTGCCTTGGCGGCAGGCGCGGCACATGCGGCCATGAAATCAATCCAATTGAATTCAGCCGCCACATTCCCGGTGGATATTTAACATGTCGGCAATGATTAAAAACCTTGCCGTATTCATCGGCAGCGCCATTGCCGTACACCTTTCCTACATCGGTTATATCCGCCCGCAGGCCGATAGGATTATTGCCGCCGCCAAACAAGCCGGGCAATCCGCGCCGCGCGATATATGGGTGGTGCTGAAGGATTACGAACAGGAAATATGCATCATTTTGATGCTGTGGGCGGGATTTCTGATTTTGAGCAAATGCATCGCCATTCTCAAAGACCGTTATCTGTTCAGCGTCGATTTGCTCGAAGATACGGCGGAAAACGGCGGCGATCTTAAAGCGGTGCTGTCCAATCTCGGTCAACTTCCCGCGCAAACCAGAGAAACACCGCTTGTGGTTGCGCTGATGGCAAGTCTGCGCCGCTATTTAATCACCAACGATGTGCAGAACACTTCCGATGCGGTGGAATCCAGTATCGAGGCGCTGGCGATTTGTCAGGAAGCGGAAAATTCGATGATTCGCTATCTTATTTGGGCCATTCCGTCGATTGGTTTTGTCGGCACGGTGCGCGGTATCGGCGAAGCACTTTCGCTCGCCGATCAAGCGTTGGCTGGCGATATTGCCGGTATGACCAACAGTCTGGGTATCGCCTTTAACTCGACGTTCGTCGCCTTGTTAATCAGTATTTTGTTGATGCTGCTGCTGCATCAATTGCAACGGCTGCAAGACGGCTTGGTTATCGATACGCAGGCGTATTGTGAAAAATTCCTGTTAAAACGCATCTCCGAAAAGTAGGCCCAAGCTGAAACCGCGCCGCAAAACCGAAGGTTTTAATATCGCATTCTTGGATATTATGGCGTGCGGTTTGGGCGCTATCATTCTGGTGTTCATGATTATCAAACAAAACGTCGATCAGGGCGGGGCCGAAGCCGACCTGCTGCAAGCCGATTTAGCGCAACTGCAAGAACAAAACGCCACATTGAAAAAATCGATTGCCAAGCTGAACGCCGAAGCCTTGGGTGAAATGAAAAACATCACCAAAACCCAAGCCGATGTGAACGTATTAAAAAACGAAACGGCGAAAAAAAGCGACATCGTCGCCCGCAAAAAAAGAGAACTGTCGGCGGTGCAAAACACCATTAAAAATGCCCCCAAGGCGAAACAAAACGATGTGCTGAAAAACGATCTTGGTGGTGAAGAAAATTATGTGATGGGCATCAAGGTCGAAGGCCGAAAAATCGTCCTGCTCGTCGATAGCAGCGCCTCGATGACCGACGAAAAACTGATTCGAATCATCCGCCGCAAAAACACCTCCGATGCCGAGAAAAAACGCGGCCCCAAATGGCAGCGCACCAAACGCATTGTCCGCTGGCTGCTGGCGCGCACCCCGAAATCCAGCCGAATCTCCGTCATCGCATACAATCGAACCGCCAAAGTGCTCGGTGGTAACAACTGGTTGAATAGCCGCGATGCCGAAAGCATGGGCAAACTTTCCCGCGATCTTGATAAGCTTGTACCGACCGGTGCGACCAATCTGCAACTGGGCCTGCAAAAAGCGGCATCGCTTGGACCAACAGACCTGTATGTGATTACCGACGGCCTGCCGACAGCCGGGCAATCGCGTTATGCCAGTCTTAATCCGTTTGCCGCCTGCAGCTCGCTGCTCGGTAAATCGAGCAATATTTCCGGCATGTGCCGCGTCAAACTTTTCCGCCAGAGTATTTATGAAAGCACGCCTAAGGGCGGTGTGAAGATTAACGTCATTCTGCTGCCCATCGAAGGCGATCCGCAGGCAGCACCGGAATATTGGGCATGGAGCGCTTCCACGGGCGGTTTGTTGATTAGCCCGGCACTGAGCTGGCCATGAAAAAAAAGACTCGGGAAAGCACGGAAATTTTCAGTCTGTCCTTTTTGGATATCGTCTCCTGCGGATTCGGTGCTGTCGTGTTATTGGTGCTGATTTCCAAGCCGCTGCCCGGAAGCACGCCGGAAATCGATGTTACCGAACGCATGTTAAAACAAGTCATGTCCGCTGAGGACAGCGTTGCCCAGTCTGCGGCGGAATTGGCAAAGAAAAAACAGGAACTGGTCAGCCTCAAAAAAATCAACGCACTGCTGAAAGATTCCGCTGCCACCGCGAAAAAACAACTGGGCGCTAAAAGCAAAGAATTGGCAAAACTCGATGGCGATCTCGAAGGGTTATCGTTGGTTGAGGCGTCGCTCAAACGCGCCTCAATCCGGCCCAGCTCTTCGACAAAAAGGGATGTCGAAGTCGGCGGTATTCCGGTGGATAGCGATTATGTTATTTTCATCGTCGATACATCGGGCAGCATGATAAATATCTGGCAACGTGTCTCCCGCGAATTGATTAACGTGCTGAAAATTCACCCCAAAGTGAAGGGTTTTCAAATCATGAACGACAACGGCAGCTTGTTGATTTCCAGCTATGCCGGAAAATGGATTCCCGATACACCGCAACGGCGGCGGGCGGTGATGGGTATGTTCAAATCATGGAATAGCGCCTCCAACAGCAGTCCGGTCGAAGGGCTTGAAGTGGCGCTGAAAAGATATGCCAAAGCGGATATTTCCTTGTCGATTTATGTGTTTGGGGATGATTATTCCGGTTCGTCCTACGGGCCGGTGATTGATGCTATTGATAAGTTGAATCGCAATCGTATCAGCGGCAAAAGACTGGCCAAAATTCATGCCATTGGCTTTATGTCGCAATACACCACCAACCGTTTTTCCATTTTGATGCGCGAAGTCACCAAGCGCAACGGCGGAACTTTTCTGGCGCTGCATCCTTAAGGTGAATATTTAACGAAAAGCCGCTATGACGACCGCATTTCCTTTTGCAGCATGTCGCGCAAATCATCAATGCCGCGTTTATTCAGGCAGGACGTCGATAGCGGTGAGAGCATGCCGCCAAGTGCCTGCGTCATTTCCTGCAAACGCTTGCCGCGTGCATTGCCGGATAATTTATCCGCCTTGGTGGCTACCGGCAGCCAGCGCAGACCGCGATCATTCAGCCATTCAATCAAACGCAAATCGGAATCCTTCGGCCCGTGGCGAATATCCATCAGCGATAATATCAGCCGGGGAGCATGCTCGCCCGCCAAATAATGTTCAATCAGCGCCCGCCATTGCGCTTGTTCTTTTTTTGCCGCGCGCGCAAAACCGTAACCCGGCAAATCGACCACCAGCATCGCATCATCGACGCTAAATAAATTGAGCAGCCGTGTGCAACCCGGCGCTTTGGATGTCTTGACCAGTCCTTTGCGGCCAAATAAGGCATTAAGCAGGCTCGATTTGCCGACATTCGAATGACCGGCTATGGCCACCTGCGGTAAATCAATGTCGGGAAACTGGCTTATATCGGCCACCGACTGTACAAATTGCGTGTTTTCCCAGCGAATATCCATATCGGCAAGCTGTTCGTTATCAGGCCGCGATTCAAGAGTGACTTACACCCCGCCCAGCATTAGCATTGCCTAAATTATGTGCAAAATGTCCAACATCCCACTTCCCGGTTTTCATATTGGCGCACATCACGTGCGCATGCCGTTGGCGTTAGCGCCGATGGCAGGCATCACCGATCTGCCGTTTCGACGCATCTGCAAACGCTTCGGCGCAGGCATCACGGTCACCGAAATGATTGCTTCGCGGGCTGTTGAACAGGGCCGCGAACGCACCGAACGCATGGCCGAAATCGGTGCCGACGAGCATCCGGTCGGTATTCAGATTGCCGGAGCCGATCCGGAATTCATCCGCGATGCTGCACGCTGGGCCGAGGCACACGGGGCCGATTTTATCGACATCAATATGGGCTGTCCGGTTAAAAAAATCTGCAAACAAGTGGCCGGATCGGCACTGCTCAAAGACGAACCGCGCGTGGCGCGTATTTTGGCCGCCGCCATTGCTGCAGTGAACGTGCCGGTGACCCTGAAAATCCGCACCGGCTGGGATGCGCACAGCAAAAATGTCGAGCGCATTGCCAAAATTGCCGAAGAATCGGGTATCGCCATGCTGACCGTACACGGGCGAACGCGCGCACAGATGTTCAACGGCCATGCCAACTGGGAAGACATCGGTTTGGCCAAGCTGGCGGTCAGTATTCCGGTGCTGGGCAACGGTGATGTGGTCGATGCCGCATCGGCACTGGAAATGCTGCGTATTTCCGGTTGCGACGGGGTGATGGTTGGCCGTGCGGTGCAGGGGAACCCGTGGGTGCTGGCTGAAATCAGCGCTGCGCTGCGCGCCGAAGCGCCACCCGAAGCTCCGGATGGCGGCCAGCGCTGGGCCATTGTCCGCGAACACCTTGAAGCATTACACGCGCATCACGGCGAACACATCGCCAGCAAATTGGCGCGCAAACATGTCGCTTGGTACAGCAAGGGGTACAAGGATTCCGCAGAATTCCGCAAGCATTTTCAGCGTATTAGCGAATGGGCTGCGCAAATCGAAGCCGCCGAGGCTTTTTTTGCATATGATTGTTCCGCCAATGAGCAGATCAAGCAGGTGTGGTTGCATGCCGCTTGATGCCGCGATTGCTACCGCCATTCCGCTGCCCATCATGTCGCTGAATGGCGAAGGCCATATCACCAGCGCCAATATTGAAGCGCAATCCGAACTCAATCTCTGCGAAGCCGCGCTAACCGGGCAACATATCGGCCATTTGTTTGCTCCCGAATCGGAAATCAACGCCATCATGCAACACATGCAGCAAACCCGCCAACCGCTTTCCGATCACGGCCTATATCTGCGCGCCAGCGGTGAGCCTTGTGCGCTGCACCTTGGGGCGATGAGCGACGGTTATGTGGTGGTTATGGTCCCGGAGGCCAACCGGCAGGAGCATGAATTGCATGCCAAACGTCAGGAAATGGCCGAAGCCGTGGCGCGCATTGCATTGGAAATGGCCCATGAAGTGAAAAACCCGCTGGCCGCGCTGAGCGGTGCGGCGCAATGGCTGGGCGAACAGGACATGCTCGAAGAGCAGCAAGAGGCGGTGCGCATGATGCGCGACGAAGTGAATCGTATTCGTCAGCGTATTGATGATTTTTTGCAACTCGGCCCGCGCGCCGCCATCGGCATGGACAAGGTCAATATCCACGAAATGATTGACGATGTTTGTCAATCTGCTGAGGGCATTACAGTGCAGCGCGTTTACGATCCCAGTCTGCCGGACGTGCAAGCGCACCCCGGTAGATTGCGTCAGGCCATCGAAAACCTGTGGCGCAACGCGCTGGAGGCCGGAGCCACGCACATTGAATGGCAAACCCGTATCAATCCGACGATTCACTTGCCTGACAGCAAAGGTGCGATACTTGAAATACGCATCGCCAACGACGGGGCAACGATACCCAAAGATCTGCAACAGCAGATTTTCGAGCCGTATGTCACCGGCAAGGATCGCGGTAGCGGTCTTGGTCTGGCGCTGGTTCAGCGTATCATGCAGGAACACAAAGGGCAGGTCAGTTTGCAGGCGGACAGCGGGCGCACTACCGTCGTTCTGCACCTACCGCTGGGGCAAAGTTGATGCGCGTATTGATTGTTGACGACGATGCCGGCATCCGCTGGATACTCGACAAGGTCTTGCAGGAAGAAGGTTACGAGGTAACACAGGCCGAAACCATGCGGCAGGCTGAAGATGCGCTTGCGGATAGTTCGTTTACGCTGATTTTTCTCGATGTTTATCTACCGGATGGTAATGGCATGGAGGCGCTGAAAAACGGCCTGTTCGATGCGCCGGTAGTGCTGCTGACTGCCGAAACCACCTTCGGTCATGCCGCCGAAGCCTATCGCTGTGGGGCTATGGAATATTTACCCAAACCCTTCGATCTCGAAGAAGTGAGGGCGCTGGCCCGGCGTGCCAAACCCAAAGAAACAGAGTCGCCAGCAGATAAACCGACAACAACCGACACCACAGAAGGCAAAGAATTGATTGTTGGCCGCAGTCCGGCCATGCAACTGCTTTTTCGCACCATCGGGCGCGTTGCCGCATCCGATTTAACGGTACTCATCACCGGTGAATCGGGAACTGGCAAGGAATTGGTGGCGCAAGTGCTGCATCGGCAGAGTCGGCGCGCCGATCATCCGTTTGTACCGATTAACACCGCCGCCATTCCTGCCGAATTATTGGAAGCGGAATTGTTCGGCCATGAAAAAGGTGCGTTTACCGGTGCTGATCGGGTGCGCATCGGCCATTTTGAAAAAGCCAGCGGTGGTACGCTATTTCTCGATGAAATCGGCGATATGCCTGCTTCTTTGCAGGTCAAATTGCTGCGTGTACTCGAAGAAGGGGTGATTCAGCGCATCGGTGGCCGCGAAGACCGCAAGGTGAATGTGCGTCTGCTGGCCGCCACGCATCAGAATCTGCAACAAAAAATCGAAACAGGGGCCTTCCGCGAGGATTTGTTTTACCGTTTAAATGTGATTCCGGTACATATTCCGCCGCTGCGCGAACGCAAAGACGATATTCGCCAACTGGCCGAAACACTGCTCGATGCGGCGGGCAAAGAACTGGACATGCAGCCGCCTATTTTGCTCGACGAAGCGCTTGAACTGCTGCAATCCTACGATTGGCCGGGCAATGTGCGCGAATTGAAAAATGTTATGCGCAGGCTGGCGCTGCTCACTCCCGGCGCAGCCATCACCTTGTCCGATGTCGCGTTGGCTCTGGGCAATCAAGCCGCGCGCGACGATGAAGAAAATCTGTCCGATGCGGTTACCCGCTGCCTGCGTAAATATTTAAGCCATCTTGGCCATGCGCAAGCTGAAGATATGCATACACATTTGCTGGCCGAGGTTGAACCACCGCTGTTGATGCTGGTCATGGAGCGCTGCAAGGGCAACCAAATCAAGGCCGCACAAGTGCTTGGTCTGAATCGCAATACGGTGCGCAAAATGCTGCGCCAATACCATATCGACCCGCATTATTTTAAGGAATAAGGATTTCTCATGGCCGAAGATGCACGCTTGCAAGACATCGAAAGCAAAATCGCTTTTCAGGAACGCTTGCTGGAAGCACTGAACGACGCCCTGACCGGCCAGCAAAAGCAACTCGATACCTTGCAACAACACATTGCGCGCATTGCTAACCAGCTTGCGACACCGCGCAACGATATTCAACGCCCCGACGAAGAAACCCCGCCTCCGCATTATTAAGCAGCTCACTATAGGCCTACAATCATGTTGGATAGCGGGCAGGCAATCAAGATGCATGGATAAAACGGCCTTTGCTGGCTTCCGGCGACGCCGTTGCTAGACTGCGTCTATCTTTTTTAGTTTTTCAGGTGCGGGTCATGCAAATTAAAGAACAAATGGAACTCTTAAGCCGTGGTGCGCTGGAAATTCTCCCCAAAGGCGGTCTTGAAGCGAAGCTTAAAGAGGCGGCAAAAGAGAATCGTCCGTTGCGTATCAAGGCAGGTTTTGATCCGACAGCGCCGGATTTGCATATCGGGCATACGGTGCTGCTGGAAAAACTGCGCCAATTTCAGGCCTGCGGCCATCAGGTGGTGTTTTTAATCGG
>JAJRWP010000185.1 GCA_021545645.1 Zetaproteobacteria bacterium
AAATTTAATGGAATACCAAGACAGCATTTTGAACTATTCTTGAAAGAGTGCGAGTGGAGGTTTAATCTGGCTAATTCAAAAGAGCAACTGAAAGACCTGAAAATGTTGCTCAAAGAATTTTATTAGGTGTCAGCCCCAAAAAGTATACAAAAATATTTTATAAATTCCTGTATACTTTCCCCATAATCTATAATAGCTATAGCTTTTAATTAAATAACTTTACAGATTGGTTCTTAGGTATGTTTCAGAACGGAATATCATCATCCGCAGGCGCATCGTTAAAGGCCGGAGAATCGGCAAACGGATCGCTGGCTTGGCTCGGCTGCTGTTGGGATGCATGGCTCTGCGGCGCACTGGAAGAACGCGGCGCACCGTCGCTCTTGCCGCCGATCAAATCGAGGCTATTCACCGACACTTCAACCGATGTGCGCTTAACCCCTTCTTTATCGTCGTATTCACGCACCCGCAATTCGCCACTGATGGCAACCTGTGTGCCTTTGACGAGATATTTCGGTAAACCACCTTCGGCACGCTTGCCAAAAATCGAGCAGCGAATCCAGTTGGTTCCCTTGTTGTCGCCGTATCCGTAGTCCACGGCGGTGGTGAATGAGCAAATTGCCATGCCGCCCTGCGTGAAACGGGTTTCGCAGTCGCGTGCTAATCGTCCTGTAAAGCTATATACGTTCATAATGATTCCTTTTCCAACACCTGAAATTAGCCGCCAAGCGTACCATGTGATTGTCAAATAAACAGCATCCTGCTTCTCAAGCCGAGCCTCAGCGAGGCCAGAGCCTGTTCACACGAATTATTCATGCATCCTTTTCAAGGTACGGCTTCAAATAATGACCGGTATGCGAACGCTTGCAGGCGGCGACTTGCGCCGGAGTTCCGGAAACAAGGATTTCACCGCCTTTATCGCCGCCTTCCGGGCCGAGATCGACAATCCAATCGGCGGTTTTAATCACCTCCAGATTATGCTCAATCACAATCACCGTATTGCCGCGCTCGACCAAGGCCTGCAACACATCGAGCAGCTTGGCAACATCGTCGAAATGCAGGCCGGTGGTCGGCTCATCAAGGATATACAAGGTATCGCCAGTCGCTCGCCGGGCCAATTCGCGGGCCAATTTGATGCGCTGCGCTTCGCCGCCGGACAATGTGGTTGCCGATTGACCCAAACGGATATAGCCGAGGCCGACTTGTTGCAAGGTCAGCAAGCGATTGTGAATCGACGGAACCGGTGCAAAAAAATCGGCGGCCTCCTCCACCGTCATCGCCAGCACCTCGGCAATCGTTTTGCCCTTGTAACGAATATCCAGTGTATCGCGGTTGTAGCGCGCGCCGTTGCAGGTTTCGCAATGCACATACACATCGGGCAGAAAATGCATCTCGACCTTGATAATACCGTCGCCCTCGCAGGCTTCGCAGCGGCCACCTTTGACATTGAACGAAAAACGTCCCGGCTTGTAACCGCGCGCACGCGATTCCGGCACATGCGCAAACAAATCGCGAATCGGTGTGAACATGCCGGTATAAGTGGCCGGATTGGAACGCGGTGTGCGCCCAATCGGGCTTTGGTCGATGTCGATGACCTTGTCGATCAGCGCTTCGCCAATCAATGCATCGTGCGCGCCGACACGCTCGCGAACAATGCGCAAACGCTTGGCAAAAGCACGGTACAAGGTATCAATCACCAAGGTGGATTTGCCGGAACCGGATACCCCGGTAACGCATGTTAAACGCGCCAACGGAAAACCGACATCCACGGATTGCAAATTATTACCACGCGCACCGCGCACGCCGATACGCGGATGCCTGTCATGCACAGGCCGCCATTCCGGCACGGGAATTGTCTTCTTTCCGTTTAGATATTGAGCAGTTAGCGAGCTAGGATGCTCCAGAACTTCAACTACCGGCCCGGCCGCCACCACCTCGCCGCCGTGCTCACCGGCCAGCGGCCCCATATCAATTAACCAATCGGCGCGTCTAATCGTATCCTCGTCATGCTCGACGACCAGCACCGAATTGCCCAAATCGCGCAACTGTTCCAGCGTCGCCAATAAACGTTCGTTGTCGCGCTGATGCAGACCAATCGACGGTTCATCAAGGATATACAATACGCCGACCAGTGCCGAGCCGATTTGCGTCGCCAAGCGAATGCGCTGCCCCTCACCGCCGGAAAGCGTGCCTGCGGTGCGATGCAGATTCAGATAATCCAAACCCACTTCAATCATAAAACCGAGGCGTGCATCGACCTCTTCCAACACCCGTCCGGCAATCGCCGCATCCTGCGCATTCAATTGCAAGCCGCGCACCCATGCCTGCGCCTGACGCAACGGCATATTCACCACTTGCGGCAGGCTAATGCCGCCGACCAACACATGCCGGGCGGCCAAATTCAGGCGCGAACCGTCACAGGTCGGACAAGCCACCGAATTGATATAATGTGCCAACGCCTCGCGCACATCCTCCGAACTGCTTTCGCGATAGCGCCGGTCCAAACCGGAAATCACCCCTTCGAACGGGCGTTTCACCTCGCGAATCTTGCTGCGTTCGTGAAAACGGAAGGTAATGCGCTTGCCTTCTGATCCGTAGAGCAGAAAATGCTGGTCTGCATCGCTCAAATCGGCGAACGGCGTGTTCATATCGACATCCAGATGGCGGCAGACGGCATCCATGGTCTGCTGAAAAAACGGCGTTTCGCGCCCCGACCACGGCGCAATCGCCCCCTGTTTCAACGATTTCCCGGTGTCGGGAACCACCAACTGCGGATCGAAAATGGTTTTTGAACCCAAACCGTCGCAAGCCGGGCAAGCGCCAACCGGCGAATTGAACGAAAAAATACGCGGCTCGATTTCAGGGTAGGAAATACCGCAATCGGCGCAGGCGAAACGCTCGGAATAACTCAATAATTCTTCGCCCAGCAACACCATCAGCATGCCGTCGCCGTAGCGCAGACAGGTTTCCACCGAATCGGCCAGACGGGTGCGCAGGCCGTCGCGCAGCACCACACGATCGACAACCAGTTCGATGTCGTGTTTTTTATTCTTCTCCAATCGCGGCGCATCCTCCAGCGGCATAATCTCGCCGTTAATACGCACGCGCACAAAACCGTCCATGCCCGCTTTTTCCAATTCGCGGCGAAATTCGCCTTTTCTGGCCCGCGCCAGTGGCGCTAATAGCTGCAAACGGCTGCCTGCGGGCAGTTTTTCCAATTCATCGACGATTTGGCTGGCACTGGAGGCAGTAATCGGCTTGCCGCAGCCGTGGCAATGCGGTTTGCCGACACGCGCGAACAGCAGACGCAAATAATCATACACCTCGGTAATCGTGCCGACGGTGGAACGCGGATTACGGCTGGTGGTTTTCTGCTCAATCGAAATGGCCGGTGAAAGCCCTTCGATGGCATCCACATCCGGACGCTCCATGATGCCGAGAAATTGGCGTGCATAAGCGGAAAGCGACTCGACATAACGCCGTTGCCCCTCGGCATACAGGGTATCGAAAGCCAAAGACGACTTGCCGGAGCCGGAAACGCCGGTAATCACCACCAATTTGTCGCGCGGAATTTCCAGCGAAACATTTTTCAGGTTGTGCACGCGCGCACCGCGCACGCTGATCCACTGTCCGTCCGGTTTTTTGTCCGACGGTTTCACATCCGATGCCACATCTGTTTTCGTCATCATATCTCCGCAGTTGATTGCAAAAAGCCGCGCATGCTACCGTCTTTCCTTGTGCATGTGCTATAATCAGCAAATCAATCATCCGCAGCAAGGGGAAAGCAATGACCGAGCATGCAAAACAAGCAGAAAACAGCAGCCAAGAACCAACATCCGCGAGCAGCGGAGCACAGTCTGAACGCCGCTCATCCCTGCCCGTCGTATTCTCGGCCCTGGCCATGTTGATCGCCGCCTTGGCGCTGGCTGCCAATTTATTGGCCAATAAACCGGTGCAAAACGACCCGATGCAAAGCATCAACAGCAAACTCGGACAAATCGAAGCGCGTATCGGCGATGTCGAAGCGCAAATGAGCAACGATAAACTGGATGTTGTGGATACGCAGTTGAAACAAATTCTGCTCAGCCTGCAGCAACTCGCGCACATCGCCGACGATAGCACCCGCGCACGCATTGAACGTGCCTACAAACTGCTTGAGCCGCTGACCATGCCCGCCACCCGCATCAAAGCAGAGGTGGATTTGCCGGAAATTGACGCTCAAAAGCTTGCCACAGCTGAAAACAAAAACGCCGAAGCTTTAGCTGCGGCGGTAGAAAAGAATGCCGAAAGCACGCCAAATGCCGCAGTCATACAGGAAATACCATCTGCAACGGCAACGGAAATACCGCAACTACAACCTGAAGAGCAATCCGGGGGACAATCCGAAGCTCCAGCCAAGTAACAAACCGCTAAAAAACGCCGTCAATGCAAGCTTTTATTGCTGCCGCATCCTGTTACTATGCGCGCCGCTTTGCAGCAGCGTTCAATATCGGCATGCAATAAAGCGGCAATACATATAAGCGGCAACACAAAGCCCGCATCAGGAAACACAAGCCATGAATCAGAATCTCCGCAATATCGCCATCATCGCCCACGTCGATCACGGCAAAACCACGCTGGTGGACGAACTGCTCAAGCAGTCCGGCACCTTCGATGCGCGCACCGAAACCGAAACCCGCATGATGGATTCCAACGATCTGGAGCGCGAGCGCGGCATTACCATTCTGGCTAAAAACACGGCGCTGATCTACAAAGATACCAACATCAACATTGTCGATACGCCCGGACATGCCGATTTCGGCGGCGAAGTGGAGCGTATTCTGAATATGGTGGACGGCGTGCTGCTGCTTGTCGATGCCCGCGAAGGCCCGATGCCGCAAACCAAATTCGTCACTTCCAAAGCACTGTCCCTCGGCCTGAAACCGATTGTTGTGGTCAATAAAATCGACCGCGAAGGTTCCGATCCCGATGCTGTCGTCGATGCCACCTTCGATTTGTTCGCCTCCTTGGGCGCAACCGACGAGCAACTGGATTTTCCGGTGGTCTATGCCTCTGCCAAAAATGGCTACGCGATGCTCGAACTGGGCGAAGAATCCGACAACCTGACCTGCCTGTTCGAAACTATTATCGAGCATGTATCGCCACCGTCGGGCGATGCCGATGCACCGCTGCAAATGCTGGCAACCACACTGGATTGGGATGATTTTATTGGCCGTATCGTCATCGGCCGCATCGCCAACGGCAGCATCAAAACCGGGCAGGACATCACGGTTGTACACGCCGATGCCTCCAAAGAAAACTTTCGTATCAGCAAAATTCTCGGTTTCTCCGGCCTGAATCGCGTCGAAGTGCCGAATGCGCGCGCAGGCGATATTGTCGCCCTTGCCGGCATCGAAACCATCAATATCGGTGAAACGATTGCCGATAAAGAAAACCCCATCGCCCTGCCGATTATCCATGTTGATGAACCGACTTTGACCATGGAATTGCATGTCAACAATTCACCACTGGCCGGAACCGAAGGAAAATTCATCACCACCCGTCAGATTCGCGACCGCCTGATGAAGGAAATCCGTACCAATGTGGCCATGAAGGTGCAGGAAACCGATTCGGCGGACGTTTATATGATCTCTGGCCGTGGCGAGCTGCATATCGGTATTCTGCTGGAAAATATGCGTCGCGAAGGCTTTGAAATGGCGGTATCGCGTCCGGCAGTGATTATCCGCGACATCGACGGTGTGAAGCAGGAACCCTACGAACACGTCACTGTCGATGTGGAAGCTGAATATCAGGGTGCAGTGATTGAAAAATTGGGCAAACGCGGTGCGGAAATGACGCATATGCAGGCCAATGCCGATGGTTCGACACGCATCGAATTCATTTCACCGACACGCGGCTTGATCGGTTATACCTCGGAATTTCTGACCGATACACGCGGCACTGGCGTCATGCACCATGTGTTTCACGAATACGGCCCGTATATCGGCGAATTGCCAGGGCGTCTAAACGGCGTACTGATCGCCAACGGACCGGGCGAATCGGTGGCCTTTGCGCTGTGGAAATTGCAGGAGCGCGGCAAGATGTTCATCGGCCCGAACACCAAGCTTTACGAAGGCATGATTATCGGCATTCACGCGCGCGATAACGATTTGGTGGTCAATGCCATCAAGGCTAAAAAGCTGAGCAATGTGCGCGCCTCCGGTAAGGACGATGCCATTGATTTGGTTACCCCGTTGCAACTGACACTGGAACGCGCTATCGAATTCATCGACGACGACGAACTGGTCGAAGTTACGCCGAAATCCATCCGTCTGCGCAAACGCCTGCTGCAAGAACACGAACGCAAACGCTCCTCGCGCCCGGCTAAATAGCGCCCGTGAACAGCAAGAAAAAGGCGCTTTAAGCGCCTTTTTTCTTGTGTATCACGATTCACCTCAGTCTTGAACGCTAACCTTGGTAATTTCCGTGCCGACTTTGATGTTATCAACCACATCTTGGCCTTCGGTTACCTGCCCGAACACCGTGTATTGATGATCCAGATGCGGATGCGCACCGAGGCAGATATAGAACTGGCTACCGGCTGAATCGGGATCGGCGGAACGCGCCATGGCTACCGTGCCGGTAACGTGTTTGCGATTGTTGAACTCGGCTTTGACCTTATAACCCGGGCCACCGGTCCCGTCGCCTTTCGGACAACCGCCCTGCGCAACAAAACCGTCGATTACCCGGTGAAACGTAAGCCCGTCGTAAAAACCTTTGCCTGCCAAGGCTTTGAAATTGGCTACCGTATCCGGTGCATCGTCGGCAAACAGTTCAAAACAAACCGTGCCTTCGCTGGTTTCGATGCTGATGTGATTGCCTTCCGGGATGCCTTCGTCGCCAGCCTGCGGTGCTTTGTTAAATATACCCATGTTATTCTCCTTTTGATGTCGTTTTTTGTTCTAAAAATCCTGTTTATGTAATTAAACCGCATCCAAACGTTGCAAGGACGACGGCAACACCCGCGCCGGATGCAGGACCATGCGATGCATGCCCGGTTTGACGCTTCCCGTACCTAAAAACATACTGTTTTCCGTCACCGGCGCATCGGCATGCGCATAAAATACAGCAACGTCCCCTTGCTCGCCCTGCTCTGCCGCCTGATCCAGTTGAATGCGCTGCCCGTGTGCAAAACGCCGCGCATTCTCCAACGGCAGGACAAGCGGCGGTAAATGCCGCAACCACTGTGCCAACGGCAACAGGCAGGCGTACGGGTCGGCCTGCAACTGTTCGAAATTGGTCATCACCACCTCAGGCCAACCGGCGGTGGACAAACGGCGCAACTCGCGGACGCATCCGCCAACCTGCAAAGCCGCACCGATATCGAGCGCCAGCGAGCGGATATACGTACCCTTCGAGCAGCGCACCTGCAAGCTCAGCAACGGCGAATCAAAATCAAGCAATTGCAGTTCGAAAATACTTACCGGACGCGCTGCCAGCTCCACTTCACCGCCCTGACGCATGATTTCGTGTGCCCGTTTACCGTTCACATGGATGGCCGAATAGGCAGGTGGTTGTTGCTCGATGTCGCCGCTGAAACGCGGCAAAACAGCTTCAATCGCTGCCAAATCGGGCAGTGAATCGTAGCGCGAAACCACCTCGCCTTCGCCATCCAAGGTGTCGGTTTGCAGGGATAAATCGAGCGTCACCCGGTAGGTTTTATCGGCATCGAGACCGATGCCGGAAAAACGCGTCGCCTCGCCAATCAGAATCGGCAGCATGCCGGTGGCCAGCGGGTCGAGGGTTCCTGCATGACCGGCTTTGACGCGCTTTTTTCCTGCGCCGGGAAATAGGCGGGAGATTTCGTTCACCGCTTGGCGCGATGTCCAGCCGCGCGGTTTGTCCAGAAAAACGATGCCGCATGCCGGTTGCAATCTATTCGATTCGGATAAAGATTCAGCCAAGGAGCTTGCTCACCGCCTGTTCGACCTTGCTCCGAATAGATGCAAAATCACCGACAATGGTGCAACCGGATGCATAACGATGACCGCCGCCGCCAAGCGATACGGCCAGCGCCCCGACATCGGCAGCGTATTTGCCGCGAAAAGTCACCTTCCAAGAGGATGTATCGTCGCCGGGACGCATAAATACGGCAATTTCCACCCCTGCCAAGCCGCGCGCCAAATCAATCAGCCCCTCGCTATCCTCGCCGTCGCTGCCGGTTTCGCGATACATCTGCTCGTTGATATACAGCCAAGCACTGCGTCCTTCGTTCTGCAATTCCAGCGTTTGCATGCAAAGCGCCTGCAATTGAAATCCCGCCTGACTGCGGCTTTCATAAACCTCGCGGGCAATCGGCCACGGCTCGGCTCCGGCACGAATCAGCGCCACCGCCATTTCATGCACCTCGGCCGTGGTATTTTCATTGCGGAAACTCGATGTATCCGTCAATAACGTCACATACAAAGCGCTGGCCGCAGCTGCCGAAACAGGTAGGGCAAGCCGACCAATCAGATCGTAAACAATCGCGCCAGTTGCACAGGCCGACACATCAATCAGATTGATGTCGCCGAAGCAATCGTTGCTGGCATGATGATCAATCACCGCCAGCTTGCGACCGGTAAAAAAGGCATTGGCAAACCCCAAACGTGATTTCGAACCGGCATCCAGACTGATAATCAAATCGACATCGCTTGCTTTAAATTCCGCGCCCTTGCCCACCTTGGCGCTGCCGTCGAGAAAACGGTAAATACGTGGCACACCATCGCGATTGTGCATAAACACCGATTTTCCGCCCGCTTGCAAAGCATGAAAAAGCGCAAGTTGCGAACCGATGCCATCGCCGTCGGGACTGCAATGGGTGGTCAGCAGGATGCCGCTTGCGGCCTGAATGGCAGCACAAAGTTCGGCTATATCATCCGCATGGTTAAGGGCGGTATTTTTCGTTTTCATGGTTTTTGTTCCAGCGAGGCCAACAGACTGGTCACATCGGCAGCACCATCAATCGATTCATCCCAGTAGAATTTCAAACCGGGAAGACGACGACGCGGCATCGCATGCCGCAATTGATGGGAAAAATGCGCGGCCAGACGATTCAATTGCACCACACATGCCGCTGGCTCCGCTTCGTCCGGCTTATGCACCAGCACACGCACCTGCTGACCGCCGTGCACAGCTTCCAGCCGGGTAATGCTTAAACCGGTCAAACGCGGATCGGCGATTTCCCGCTGCATCAACGTGGCCAGAAGGCGCTGCATATCGGCATACAATCGCGCCTTACCCGTATGATTCCTGCGATCAGACATCATCAAAGGGTGGCCGCGATTTCCTCAATCACATAAAATTCAAAGGTGTCGCCCGGTTTGATGTCGTTGAATTTATCAACACCGATACCGCACTCGTAGCCATTTTTAACCTCTTTAACATCATCCTTAAAGCGGCGCAGCGAAGCGATTTTGCCGTCGTAAATCAGCACGCCGTCGCGCAATACGCGCACCGACGAATCGCGTGTTACCAAGCCGTCGGTCATAAAACAACCGGCCACAGAACCGCCCTTCGGCACTTGGAATACCTCGCGCACTTCGGCGTTGCCGATTGCTTTTTCGCGTTCCACAGGAGCCAACACACCGGCCATCGCATCGCGCATTTCATCAATGGCATCGTAAATCACTTTATAGAAACGCACATCGACGCCTTCG
>JAJRWP010000016.1 GCA_021545645.1 Zetaproteobacteria bacterium
CATAAATCACCCGCATCATCGCCGCACTGCGCAATTCATCCTCGCCACCGTATTCCGGTGCCTGCGCATACACACCGCCGCCAAGCAGCACAATCGCCACACCCTTTTCAGGTACCTTCGCCATATCCAACGGCGCATCTCGAAATTCCAACGGACGGGTTAACGCATCGCGCACCGGCTCGGTGGACAGCAACCAAAAAGCCGCCAGCGACAACCAAACCAAAGCCAGTCCCCAGCGGCGGCGGTGAAACAATAGGCCAAATGCAATCAACACAATCAATCCGCCCGGCGGCAGCATAAGTTGTGTCAGCACCTTGCTTAGCAGCAGCGTATTCATGCGCTACCCGCCACTATCCGCGACCGTTGCCTGCTGACGATGATCGGCACGAATCCGCCACGCCACCACACAGGCTTCGAACAACACCCACAATGCCAGCAGCAAAATCACCGCGCCGACAATGGCCACCGCCCACTGATCCTTGCCGATCGCCTTGGCAATACCCATGACCATGCCGGAAATCGTCGCCCCAAGCACCAACAACATCGGCAACAGGGTGTAGAGTACGGGCCGGCGCTTGCGATACAAATAAATGGTCACCGTCAGCAGGGTTAGGCCGGCGAGAATTTGGTTGGTGGTTCCGAATAGCGTCCATAGGAATAGACCGGCCGGTTTGCCGTCCACCTTGAAAAAAGCGAAAAAACCAATCGCCGCCACCGCCAATGCCGTCGCCACATAACGGTTGCCAAGAATCTTCAGACCGAGGGTGTTGCTGATTTCCTCAATATTAAAACGCAACAAACGCGTGCCGGTATCGACGGATGTCATGGCAAATGCCACCACCACGACACTGATAAAGGCCATCGCCATATCCAATGGAATGCCCAACTGATGCACAAATTGCCCATTGCCCTGAATAAACACGCCGAGTTTCTGGTGCAAACCGGCCGCCTGCTGCCACGAACCGTAAAAATTCGCCCACTGTTCGTGGGTGGAAAAAGCCCCGGCGGTGGTCGCCAGAACCGCCAACAACGCCAATAGAGACTCCCCGACCATGCCGACATAACCGACAAACGGCGCATCTGTTTCTTTATCCAATTGCTTGGCCGTCGTACCGGAGGCAACCATGCCGTGAAAACCGGAAATCGCACCACAGGCAATGACAATAAACAAAAACGGCAGCATCGGCGGCGCACCTTCCGGATGCATATTGACAGCCGGAGCCACCCAATCCGGCGACATAATGAAAAAACCGGCCAACATGCAAAACATGGTCAGATAAAGCAGCAATGAATTGAGAAAATCGCGCGGTTGCAACAGCAACCACACCGGCAATACACTGGCCGCAAACGCATAAGCCAGCAGCAGCCAACTCCACGACGATGCGGAAACCCCGGTGACCGGCAGCAATATACCCACCCACGTGGTCAGCAACATCAACACAAAACCGATAGCAATCAGTGGCCACAGCGGAAAATTCTTGCGGTAAATCAGAAACCCGATGAGCATGGCAATCAGCATCAGGGAAAAGGTCGGGAAAACAGCTTCCGGATGCGCCGTCGCCGGTATATTCGCCGCATCGGGGCTGGCGAACAGGCCGGAAATCACCAGCACAAACACCCCCATCGCCAACGCCACCAAAAAGAAAATCACCAACAAGAAAAGCAACCGTGTGCGCGGGCTAATCACATCGCGCGAAATCGTGCCCATACTCTGTCCGTTGTGACGCACCGACAGCACCAATGCCGAAAAATCATGCACCGCACCGACCAGCAAGGTCCCCAACACCACCCAGCACAGGGCCGGAAACCAGCCCCAAATCACCGCAATCGCCGGACCGAGCATCGGTGCTAAACCGGCAATCGACGCATAATGATGGCCGAACAGCACATATTTATTGGCCGGTAAATAGTCCACATCGTCGCGCAAGCTATGCGCCGGGGTCGGAGTCGCATCGGATAGCGCAAATACTCGTTTGGCCAATACACGCTGCGCATAAAAACGGTAAAAAACCACATACAGGCTCAAAACCAGAACCGCCATCACTACCGGTGTCATCGTATTCCTCCGTGTACATCGTTGAATTACACGCTACGCTCACCACCCATGCGCAACCTGCACCTAATCCCGGCCGCTATGCTGCTTCTATTTGCCAGCGCTTGCCAGCAGCAAGCCAGCCAACCGCCAGCGACGCCGACCTCGCCCGCCGTTGCCAATATCGGCGGCACCACCATTGACGAATCCGACATCGACGATGCCATCAGCGCCCTGCCCGAAAACCTGCATCTCAAACGCAACGACCCTAAACTGCGTGCGCATCTGCTGCGCGTGCTGCTGCGTCGGCAGGCTTTGAGCCGCCATGCCGAAAATCTGCACCTCGATCAGGATCCGGCCATCTACCGGCGCATCGTCAAAGCGCGCGACGATATTCTCATCGAAAGTCTGCAACAGTGGAAAATGCGCCACCTGCCCGAACCGGACAAGGCCGCCATCGAAGCTTATTACAACACGCATCTCGGCGAATTCACCATCCCGGAACAGGTGCATGCACGGCACATCCTGCTGGCCAATGAAAAACAAGCGAAAAGTGTGCTGCGCCAGCTCAAACACGGCAAAGATTTTGCCACCTTAGCTGCCGAAAAATCGCGCGACGACAGCACCAAAGCGCGTGGCGGCGATCTCAACTGGTTTCCGCGCGGGGTGATGGTCAAAGCTTTCGAAGATAAGGTTTTCGCGCTAAGCAAACCGGGGCAACTGGCCGGGCCCGTCAAAACCCGCTTCGGCTGGCATGTGATTGAACTGCTCGGCAAGCGCCCGGCCAGCCGTCAGAGCTTGGACGAGGCACGCGAGGATGTGATTGGCATTCTCAAGCAGCAGGCATTAGAAGCTTGGGTTGACGAACAAGTCGCCGCCGCCAATGCACGAATTATCAACCCGCAATACCAACAACAAAGTGCAACCGGGCAAGCCCGCTAGATACGTGCCGAATATGCGTCTGCTTGCCCAAATCGGCGGCCCGCTGGTTGCCATCGCCATCAGCGGCAGTTTAAATATCGCCGGTTATCCACATGCCCCGGCCATGCTCGGCATCGCCGCGTGGATGGCCATCTGGTGGATCAGCGAATGTGTGCCGATTGCCTTTACGGCGTTGATTCCGCTGGTCGCTTTTCCACTGGCCGGTATTGTTGACGGCAAAACCATCGCCCCGCGTTATGTCAACAGCATCATTTTTCTGTTTATCGGCGGTTTTCTGATTGCGCAGGCACTACAACGCACCGGCCTGCACAAACGCCTCGCCTTGGCGCTGCTTTCCAAGCTGCATGCCGGTCCGCTACAACTGGCATTCGGTTTTGCTCTGGCTACGGCATTTCTATCCATGTGGATTTCAAATACCGCCACCACCATGCTGATGGTTACCATCGCCGTACCGCTGCTGGCACGCCTCGCCGAAGAACACGGAGCCGAAGCGATGCGCCCCGTTGCCGTCACTTTCCTCTTAACCATTGCCTACGCCGCCAATATCGGCGGCATGGGTACGCCGGTCGGCACTGCGCCGAATCTGGTTTTCTCGAAACCATCAGTGCGCACGCACCCGGTATGGCCCCGTCTTTTTTGCAGTGGATGATGATTGGTATTCCGATGGTGATTGTCGGACTGAGTGTGCTCATGTTTTTTGTACGCCGCCGTCTGGCCGGTATTAACTGGCAGGCATCCGATGTTAGTATATTACAACGCGACCGCGATGCCCTCGGGAGCATGCGCCGCGAGGAAAAAATCGTCGGCTGGGTATTGGCAATGACCGCGCTGGCATGGATGAGCCGCAAGGGTATCGCGTTGGAATCATTGACCATCCCCGGCTGGTCGTCGCTGTTGCCATACAAAGGTGTGGACGACGGAACTGTGGCTATTTTCGGCGCGGCGTGGCTGTTCCTGCTGCGCGGCGCAGATAAACAACCGGTACTCGACACCTCAGCTTTCGGAAAATTACCGTGGGGTATTGTACTGCTGCTCGGCGGCGGTTTTGCGCTGGCCTACGGCATGCAGCATTCCGGTGCATCGCAATGGCTGGGCGGCCAGCTTGGTTTTCTGAACGGCCTGCCCTTGCTGCTGATGATGCTCGGCATTGCGTTGGCGATGAGTTTTCTCACCGAAATCACCAGCAATACGGCCATCACACAGGTGATGCTACCGATTCTCGCCGCCGCCGCACTGAGCAACCAGATGGATCTGCTGATGATTCTGCTACCCGCCACTTTATCCGCTTCCTGCGCCTTCATGTTGCCGGTCGCCACGCCACCCAACGCGATTGTTTTCGGCACCCATCAGATGTCGATGCAAGCGATGATTCGCACCGGTATCCGGCTGAATTTAATCATGGCGATGCTTGTGGTTGGTGTGGTCTGGCTGATCAGGCCGCTGCTCGACCTGTAAACCGGTAGCAGGCAAAATCCTGCCGCCCGTCGGTATCCAAATAGCGTGAAAGCAGTTCCAATTCGACCGCATGCTTAAGGTTTTCCTGCATCATGGTGCTGAAATCGTCGCCGCCGAGCAGCATATGCCGGGTGGTTAAAAACAAATAATCCAACACCCCGGCCTGCACCAGCATCGTATGCAGTCCCGGTCCAGCAATCATGTAGGCACTGCGGTAGCCGTGGGCCAGCAGTGCCTGTTTGAGCTGTTGGCCTTCGACCAAATGCTCTCCGGCAATCATCACCTTGATACCGAACGCCTCCAGCGCGGCGATTTTTGCAGTCTCGGCACGCGCCGTGGTCAGCAGCAGCATGCGCCGGTCTTGCACTTTTTCCAACGCCGCCTGCGGAATATCGAGACTGGCCGAAACAATCGCCACGTCCGGCTGCGGAGTCAAGCCTTGCGCCTGCCGCCAAGCACATAAATCGGCATAATCTTCGCCTGTGCCCACGGGCAGCAAATCCTGCGCATTGCCCTTTGCCAACTGACGAAAATAACGCGCGCTGGTCAGCATAATATCGCTCTGCGCCGCCAATTCCTGATACAACCGCCAATCGCGTTTATTGGCCAGCGCCGCAGGCACGCCCTGTTCTCCAGCCGCGCCGCCATGCATATCCGGCAGCGAAATCCGTCCGTCCAGCGAAGCGATATAATTGGCATAAATCAGCATGTCGCCAAGCGCCGCTTGGCGTTGCAATTGGCGGCAAAGATAAAGCCCCTTGAGCGCCATTTCCTGCTGCGGCGCGGGATACAATTGCAATACCGTCATGCCGCCAAGCTAACGCCGTTTGCCCGCATATCCCATCGTGAATTTTCTCGACGCAAGCCCCCGCGAATGGCTATACTCCTAGTCATGGGCAGATTGCGGAAATTGGCTGGAAAATTACACAGACTGGTCATCAATCTGCGTGTGCAGCAAGGCATATGGGCGTATTCCGCCATGCTGTTGCTTATTTCCGAATTGCTCACCCTGCCTACAGTCGCTGTTTTCGATTTGTGGTTCAAAGGCAAAATCTTGCCGGTCGATCTGGCTATCGCCGCGCTGGTCTCACCCATTGTTACTGCACTGATCGTGGCCGTCATCAATCCGTTTGTCGAATATATCTTCCACATGGAAGAACGTCTGCACACCACCCAGAATCTCACTGGAATCGGCAGTTGGGAATGGTTTGCAGCGGACGATCAGGTCGAATATTCCGACAAAGCAAAACACATCCTCGGCCTGAGCACCACACCATCCGAACAGAATTGTAAACAATTACTGGCACTGGTCGAGGAGGAGGATCATCAACGCGTAGACGACTGGATCAGCGCATTTAAAAATGGCAGAACACCGGAACACATCGAATTCTGCATTCGCCATGCAGGAAAGGGTATGCGCATGCTGCGCATGGAAGGCGCTTTACTGCACGATAACAAGGGCCGGATCCGCGGCGGCATCGGAACCCTTCAGGATGTTAGCGAACGTGCCGCTGCGGTGGCCGCCCGGCAACAAGCCGAACTAACGACACGCAATTTCATGGCCGCCATCGAGCAAGCTCAAGATGCGATTTTACTGATCAATGTCGATGGTATTATCGAATACGTCAACAAAGCCACCAGCGTTATCAGCGGTTACAAACGCAACGAACTGGTCGGTAAAACCGCTTATTTTATGCGTCCCGAGGTTTGCCAGCAGCCGCTATTCGACGATATCCTGAAACAGGTGCGCAACGGTCATTCATGGCACGGGCACGTCAAGGACCGCCGCCGCGACGGGACGATTTATCCCGCCTACGGTTTTATTTCACCGATTGTCGATGCCGATGGCAGCGTCACCCACTATGTTTGCTCGCAACAGGATTTGAGTGAAAAGGAAACGCTGGAACAACAACTGGAGCAGGCGCAAAAAATGGAAGCCATCGGCACGTTGGTCGGCGGTATCGCCCACGATTTCAA
>JAJRWP010000017.1 GCA_021545645.1 Zetaproteobacteria bacterium
GTGATCGGCAGCGGCGTGCCCGCCCAGCGGTTCATAATATTTATTGCCGAATCAAAATCGGCTTCGACGACAAGGGTTTGTTCGGCCAGCCGGTGTGGCAACACCTTCAAGGAAATATCGAGCAATACGCCGAGTGTGCCGAGGCTTCCTGCCATGAGCCGCGAAACATCGAAACCGGCGACATTTTTCATCACTTCGCCGCCGAATTTCAGAATCTCGCCTTGCCCGTTGATGATGCGGCAACCAAGTACAAAATCACGGCATGAACCGGCATACGGACGGCGCGGTCCGGAAAAACCGCAGGCGATTGTGCCGCCAAGTGTTGCATTTTTGCCAAAATAAGGCGGGTCGAAGGCCAAGCGCTGCTTGTGCGCATCCAGTGCGTCGGCGATTTCGGCCAGCGGCGTCCCGGCCCTAGCGGTAATCATCAATTCCGTCGGTTGATAATTGAGAATGCCCGTGTGTTCGCCGATATGCAGCAGTGCGCCCGCCGGTTGGCGTCCGTACCACGATTTTGTGTTGCCGCCGATGATGTTTAAGGGTGTTGCATCCGCGCATGCGTTGCGCACAGCCTGTTGCAGTTCTTTTGTTATGTCCGGCATGCTATCCGTGCTCTCTGTTCTTTCTTGTGCGGCCAAGAAAGAACGAAAGAAGGCCGCCCCGGAACGCATTTTGTTTGTCTCGGCGAGCTGCTAACGGGGAGTTGTTGTGCAACATTTAAAACCGCTCCAGTTCGGGGTGCGGCAATTCGCCGTTGTGCACATGCATGCGGCCCAGTTCGGCGCAGAGGTGTAACGTCGGCACGGCTTTGCCGGGGTTGAGCAGTCCCGAAGGGTCGAGGGCGTTTTTTACGGCGAAGAATTGCGCCAGTTCCGCCGCGCCGAATTGCACGCACATGGCATCCAGTTTTTCAACACCGACACCGTGTTCGCCGGTAATCGAGCCACCGACCTGCACACACAATTCGAGAATTTTGTGACCGAATGCCTCGGTGCGTGCCAGTTCGCCCGGCTTGTTCGCGTCATACAGAATCAACGGGTGCATATTGCCGTCGCCAGCGTGAAACACATTGGCCACAGGCAAGCCGTATTCGTCCGACCAAGCGGCGATTTGCCGCAATACGGCGGGCAGCGCGGATTTAGGAATCGTGCCGTCCATGCAGTAATAATCCGGGGCCAAGCGCCCGACCGCCGGAAATGCCGCCTTGCGTCCGGCCCACAATTTTAGCCGCTGTTGTTCGTTTTGCGAGGTGGTCAGGCTGGTTGCGCCCGCTTTTTTAAGCACCTGTTCAAGCTTGGCAATATAATCGTTCACACTTGTTTCCGTGCCGTCGATTTCGCACAGCAGAATGGCTTTGGCATCCAGCGGATATCCGACATGGGCAAAGGCTTCGGCGGCTTCGATGGCCAGTTTATCCATCATTTCCAGTCCAGCAGGCACGATACCGGCGGCAATAATATCGGCAACACCCTGCCCGGCTTTTTCGACATCATCAAACGCCGCCAGCACCACTTGCGCTTTTTCCGGCTTGGGCAGCAATTTGACGGTGATTTCGACAATCACCCCGAGCAGGCCTTCCGAACCGTGCATCAGCGCTAGCAGATCGTAGCCCGGTGCATCCAGTGCCGCGCCGCCCAATTCGATGATTTCGCCGTCCATGCTGAGGATTTTTACACCCAATACATTGTGCACCGTCAGGCCGTATTTCAGGCAATGCACGCCGCCGGAATTTTCCGCCACATTGCCGCCGATGCTGCAAGCGATTTGCGACGATGGGTCCGGCGCGTAATAAAATCCGAGATGATCGACAGCTTCGGAAATCGCCAGATTGCGCACCCCCGGTTGCAGCACAGCGGTTCGATTAGCGGCATCGATTTCCAAAATGCGATTGAATTTAGCCAGCGACAGCACCAGCGAATCGGCAATCGGCATAGCTCCGGCGGCCAGCCCGGTTCCCGCGCCGCGCGCCACCACCGGCACGGATAAATCGTGACAAATACGCAAAATAGCCTGCGCCTGTGCGATATTTTCCGGCAACACAACAGCAGCAGGCAATTGCCGATACACCGAAAGCCCGTCGCACTCATACGGCTTCATATCTTCTTCGCTCGACAGCAAGGCCGATGCCGGTACGATCTGTGCGAGTCGCTTGAGTAGCTGCTGGTAAGCGCCGGAATCCATAGGCTACAGCATGGTTTATGGCTTTATCGGCGTCTACCATAATCAAAAAGGGGGATTTTAATGAAAATTATGCATGTCGGCCTGATTGTCGGCGATTTGACCGCCGCCGCTTCGTTTTACGGCGATATTCTCGGCCTGAAACCGGCAGCGCGCCCCGATCTCGGCTTTTCCGGCCTGTTTTTCGATCTGGCCGACGGCCAGCAGATTCATTTGATGCAGTTGGACAATCCGTATCAGGGTTGCCCGCAACCCGCACACGGTGGCCGCGATCGCCATGTCGCACTAAGCACCGACGATCTCACCGCCATCCGCAACAAACTCGATGCTGCGGGCATCGGCTACACGATGAGTAAATCGGGCCGCGCGGCGCTATTCACCCGCGATCCGGATGGGAATGTGATTGAGTTGTGTGAGATGCATTGATGTTCTGTTTGAATTTGTCATTTTGACTCATGCTGCTTATAGTCGCATAGGTCGGGGAGTTATATGGACACAAAAACAACATCAGCAGCAGAATATGCACCATATTGACAATCAGAATATATGCCAAAAGTGGTGTATAATATATGTTAGATTCCTTGATGAGGTGATTGGGTGAAATCAGAAGCAAGAGATGCCATAATAGAAATAGGGGCTGACACCTGACTTTTAGAAAGTTAAGGTGGTCGTGTGTACGTAAAGTATTGTAAACTAAGCAGAAACAAGCAGCTAGAACTGATGAAATACTTTGTTGCAGGTTCAACGGCCAGAGTAGCCGCAGATTTGGCAGGTATTCATCGCAATACAGCAGTTAGGTTTTTTCACAAATTACGAGAGAAAATAGCATTAAAACAAGCTCAACGTAGTGATCAGTTCAGTGGCGAAATTGAACTGGATGAAAGTTACTTTGGCGGTATTCGCAAAGGAAAGCGCGGACGAGGGGCGGCAGGTAAAGTTGCTGTCTTTGGCATCTTAAAACGTGGCGGAAAGGTTTATACCCAGATCATTCTTGATGCCAAATCTGAAACGCTGATGCCGATAATCCGTTGCAAAATAGAGCCTGACAGCATTGTTTATACGGACTGTTGGCGCTCTTATAATGCTTTGGATGTTTCTGAGTTTAAGCACTATAGAATCAACCACAGCAAATTGTTTGCGAAGAAACACAACCATATCAATGGTATCGAAAACTTTTGGAATCAGGCAAAAAGACATCTCAGAAAGTTTAACGGGATACCAAGACAGCATTTTGAGTTGTTCTTGAAAGAGTGCGAGTGGAGGTTTAATCTGGCTAATCCAAAAGAACAACTGAATGACCTTAAAAAACTGCTCAAAGAATTTTATTAGGTGTCAGCCCCTAAATTTAATAATGTTTCTTGTGTTGGCGACTGGTGTTTTGGTGGAAGGTGTTTATGCTGTTCCTGCGTGCGACAGTCGGATTGCGATAGATAATCCAGCGCGACACCCATTTAATACTGTAGCAACTATCCGTTATGATAAAGATTGCATTCATAGCTTAAAGGCTTACGGAACCGGGGCGCTGGTCGGGCCTCATATGCTCTTAACTGCTGGTCATGTTGTATACAATAGGGGCGAGGGTAAAAAAAACCAAACTTGTAATTACATTCAACCAGCAGCTTATCTGGATGAGGCAAGCGGCGATATAATTTATCCATATGGCGAGCGAACAATCAGTGATACTAAGTATAAAAAAACCAACAATAAATATGTGGATCAGTCCTATTCATCTGTAGCGGATGTGGACTATGGAGCCATACATATTGTGTGTCCTTTTGAGGACATAAACACCTATATGCCGATGGTGTTTGACTATAGATCAGGCTTTGTAAATATGTCTGGATATCCGATTGAAGATTTGCCGGACTCGACCCGGGGCGGCGAACAATGGCGCGTTTCAGGGAATGTTACGAGTACCTTTGACCGAAGGATGGTTTATGATGCCCGATCGACAGGGGGAGCAAGCGGCGCTCCTGTTTGGGAATTTCAATCAGGTAGCCAAACTCGGCGCTTGATTGCAGTTAACCGTGGACACAGTTCGCAATGCAATGGACTTGGGCCAAGGTTGGTTTGGCAGAACGAGGGCTTGATTAATACTTGGCTTGACTGGCAACCGACCTTAAGTGAGAAGGTTGCTCAAGGCTGTGCGAAGTTGCAAACTCTCCCGATAACTTGGAGCGGGCTACTAACTGCCTATAAGAAAAATCCGCGTCTTAAGCTTTTTAAACCTAAACAGTTACGTCTTGTAAAACGTCCACGAAACATAAGAAACAATACCAAGGCAAATTTTAGAGTATATCAATATATTCAATACCAAAAATTTGTTTGGGAAGAATTCCTAACAAATTCCAAGAAACCTAAGAGCACCCGTTACATTCGCCTAATTAAGCCTGTGAAAAAATGGTTGAATGTCCGCGAGAGCCAGATATTGCTGTCGGCTTCTGCGACATGGGTCGAGCAGAAACCAAGTGGAAAATATCAGAAAAAAGGGCCTGTTGGAAAGCTTGTTCCTATTCCCATGCCTAAAGAAACCAAACGTTTGAGAAATGACAAGAAAAAGGACAACTCGATTGATATGGATTTTGATGAATCCCGTAAACCACAGCTAAAAGAGAAGCAACGAAGGGTGATTAAGAGGTTGTAGCGCTAATCTCAAGGCTCCCGTCCGTATATTCACGGATAGTAATTTCGTGCGGGCAGCAGCAGCGTTCGCAGTCCCAGACGAAGTCTTGCGGGAAGCCTTCGCTGCGGTCGATTTCGAGGGTATTTTGTTTGCCGCAGGTTTGGCAGGTGAAGGTCGGGTAGGCGAGCAATTCCATGGACAGAAAATCGCCGCTCAGGGCAGTGCTGCGGCTTCGAAAAGCGGCTCGATTTGCTCGTTCCAGTCGTGGTGGTAGGCATGCAGCCATTGTTCGGCTTGCGTTTGATTGTGTTCGACGGCGTGCAGCAGTGGCGCGAGGTGAATGGTTTCGTCCATGCCCTCTTCATTGCGGCAATTTAGGTTGGCTAGGCCGCTGGCGGCAATATCCAGCATCGTTTCGGCCAGTTGCAAAAGATTTGTATCGCGAAACGGCGCGCTCAGTCCCAAGCGCGGCACGGCATTCCGCATGGCCAACACTTCGGCATGCGACCAATCGGCAATCATATTCCAAGCCTTGTCCAGCGAATCCGCATCGTAAAGCAGGCCTTTCCACAACGTTGGCAGGGCGCAAATCCACGGTTTACCGCCCGCATCAGCGCCGCGCATTTCCATATAGCCTTTCAGACGGACTTCGGGGAAAACGGTGGTCATGTGCAAATGCCAGTCGTCCATGTTCGGGCGTTCGTTAGGCAGCGCGGCGAGTTTTCCGTGCAGAAAATCGCGGAAGCTTTGCCCCGAACAGTCGATATAACGGCCATCGCGGATAACAAAATACATCGGCACATCAAGCAGCCATTGCAGATATGTTTCGAAACCGAAATCGTCGGCAAAAATCATCTCCGGAACGCCGGTGCGCGCCTTGTCGGTATCCAGCCAGCAGTTGGCGCGTGTGGACAGCAAACCGGAGGGCTTGCCATCAGCAAACGGACTGGCGGCAAACAGTGCGGTAACCATCGGTTGCAGGCAATAGCCGATGCGCATTTTACGCGCCATATCGGCCTGCGAATCGAAATCCATATTCACCTGCACCGTGGCCGTACGCAGCATCATATCCAAGCCGTGCGCGCCGACCTGCGGCATATAGTTGCGCATCACGCCGTAGCGGCCTTTGGGCATCCACGGGATGTCCTGGCGCTGCCATTTCGGCTGAAAACCGATGCCGAGAAAACCGATACGCAATTCATCGCGCACCTTGGCCAGCAGACGCAGATGATGGCGCACTTCGGCGCAGGTTTCATGCACGGTATCGAGCGGCGCACCGGAGAGTTCCAACTGGCCGCCCGGTTCCAAGGTGATATTGGCCATGCCCTTGTGCAGCGAAATGGGGTTTTCCGCTTCAAAGCCCAGTTGCCAATCGTCGGTGACCAGTAATTCGAGGGTGCGGCGGATGCTGCGCTCGCCGACATACGGAATCGGGCGCAGGGTATCGAGGCAATAACCGATTTTTTCGTGTTCGGTACCGATACGCCACGCGTCGCGCGGTTTGCAGCCGTCGGTGAAGCTGGCGAGTAATTGTTGTTCACTTAGCAACGTGTTTTCCACCTTTGTTGAGCTTAAATCAGCAGCGCGATTTTGCCGCACATGCCGCCGGATTCGATGAGCCGATGCGCCTCGGCGGCATCTTCTAAAGCCAGTTGATGCGACAAATGAATGCGTAACACGCCTTCATCCATCCATGCGGCGCATTGTTTGAGAATATCGGCTTGGTGCGTTAAACCATCGCTGAGGGACAAGACCATCGGCGTCAGCATCAATTCCTGCGAGACACGAATATTGCGCAGGCGCAGCGTTTTCCAATCGGCATTCTCCGGAACCTGTAAAATCGTCACCAGATCGCCGTAAATTCGCACGGCAGAAATCAATTGGCCAAATGCCTCACCGCCAACCGTATCGAAAGCAATATCGACGCCTTGCCCCTGCGTCCATTCAAGCAGGGTCTCGGCCACATCCTGTTGGTGGTAGTTGATGATGCAATCTGCGCCCAATTCACGCACAAATGCGGCTTTTTCGGCACTGCTGACGCTGGTTGCCACCTGACAACCGGCGATTTTTGCCAATTGCACAGCGACATGGCCGACACCGCCTGCGCCGCCATGAATAAATACTTTCTGTCCGCTTTGTTGGTCGTTTTTTTGTGCTTTTTGCATGGCTGCGCGGTCGAACAATGCTTCCCACGCGGTAATCAGCACCAGCGGTGCGGCTGCGGCGGTGGCAAAATCAACGGCAGCGGGTTTTTTCGCTGCCGCACAGGCTGGAATCACATTCAATTCGGCATAGTTGCCTGATTGTTGACCCAAGCCACCGTAGCAGAAATACACCACATCGCCGGGCGCAAAATCACTGACCTTATCACCGGTTTTTTCAACTACTCCCGCACCGTCGCAACCGAGAATGGCAGGCATCCCGTCGGCAAAATACAAGCCGTTCTGGCGCAATTTTGTATCAATCGGATTAACACCTGCAGCTTTCAGGCGAATCAGAAGATCGTCCGCACCGATGTCGCTGGGATCGGGAATATGTTGCAACTGGAGCACATCCGAATCTCCAATGGCGGTCATGAGTACGGCACGCATGCGGCGAATGTAATGCGCTGCACCGCATCAGGCAATCGGCGATGCAGGGATGACGTTCGGGGTAAAGCAAGCGTATAGTGCGCTAGCGCCGGTTTAGATTGCAAAACAGGTGTTTGGAGTTGAATGTGGCAAAAGCGGCAAACAAAACACAAATAAACAGGGTGCAAATCTTCGATACGACCTTGCGCGATGGCGGTCAGACGGCGGGAATTTCCTTTTCCGCCGAGGATAAGCTGCGCATTGCCGAACGGCTTGCTGATTTCGGCATAGATTATATCGAAGGCGGTTGGCCGGGAGCCAGCCCCAAAGACGACCGGTTTTTCAAGTTGGCGCAGGCGCGTGAATGGTCGCATAGCAAGCTGGTGGCATTCGGATCGACAGCGCGCCCCGGTGGGCCGCCGAGTCAGGATGCGGGTTTGCGCAAGCTGGTGGCCAGCGGAGCGGATGTGGCGTGTATTTTCGGCAAGGCGTGGAATTTGCATGTGACGCGGGCGCTGGGTATTTCGCTCGATGAAAATCTGAAGTTCGTACACGATTCGATTCGTTATCTGAAGCGTCATTTTGCGCAGGTGTTTTTCGATGCCGAACATTTTTTCGATGGTTATGCCGCTAAAAAAGGCTATGCGCTTGCCGTGCTTGATGCCGCTGCCGATGCCGGCGCGGATGCGCTGGTGTTGTGCGATACCAACGGCGGCAGCGTGCCTTCGCATGTGCAGCGGGCGGTGGCCGAAACGGTGGCGCGTTTTCCCGATTGTGCGATCGGTATGCATGCGCACAACGATAGCGAACTGGCGGTGGCCAATTCCCTGCTTGCCGTCGAGGCCGGTGCGCGGCAGGTGCAGGGTACGATTAACGGTATCGGCGAGCGTTGCGGCAATGCCAATCTGACCTCGATTATTCCCAATTTGGTGTTGAAAATGGGCGTTGAGTGCGGCATCGACCGCCAGCGCTTGAGCGAATTGAAGGCCGTGTCCGATTTTGTCAACGAAATGGCCAATCGGTTGCCGTGGCGGCATCAGCCTTTTGTCGGTCTGAATGCGTTTGCGCATAAAGGCGGCATTCATGTGTCGGCGGTGCGTAAACTGGCCAAGCTCTACGAGCATATGCCGCCGGAAGATGTGGGTAACCGCCAGCGCGTGACCGTTTCCGATCAGGCCGGGCGCAGCAATGTGCTGGTGATGGCGGCCAAGGCCGGTTTCGGTCTGAAATTGGATGCCGCCGATCCGGCGGTTGCCGAGTTGGTCGCCGAGGTTAAGGCGCTGGAGGATCAGGGCTTTGCTTTTGAAGCGGCGGAGGCGTCGTTTCATTTGATGCTGCTGCGCGCCAAGGGTAAATTGCGCCATTTTTTCACGCTGGAGGGTTTTCGGGTCATTGACGAAAAACGCGGCGACGACGGCGCGCCGCAGGCGGAGGCGACGGTCATGCTGCGTGTCGGCGATAAATTCGCGCACACGGCAAGCCTCGGCAATGGCCCGGTGAATGCGATGGACCGGGCGTTGCGCGCCGCACTGACCGATTTTTACCCGTCGTTAAAAGAATTCCGCTTGGTCGATTTCAAGGTGCGTGTGTTGTCCACCAATCGTGCTACCGAGGCGGTTGTGCGGGTGTTGATCGAATCCACCGACGGTGTGCGCAAATGGAATACGGTTGGTGTCTCGGCGAATATTATCGACGCCAGTTATCAGGCGCTGCTGGATGCGATTGAATACAAATTGATGCTTGATGAGGTCGCTGCGTGAACGATGTTTTGGAGCTGGAACGGCCACAGGCCGTGACCTTCGATGCGGTGGGGACGTTTTTGCATTTTGCCGAACCGGTTGCCATCACCTACACGCGGTTCGCAAGCCGGTTTGGCGTCGAGGCGACGGAATTAACCATGCGCAGGCGTTTGCCGATGGTGTTTCAGGCCGCACCTTCGATGGTGCCGCCGGCAGGCGCGGATGTGGCTGAATTTGAACGCGATTGGTGGCGGCAATTGGCCAGTCGGGTTTACGGTTGCGCGCTTGATGATGCGGATTTTAACGCTTGCTTCGATGCTTTGTTCGAGTGGTTTGCCAATCCGGAAGCGTGGCGTATTCACGATGATTTTGCTCCGATGCTGCTGCAATTGTTGGAAATGGATGTGCAACTCGGCGTGGTTTCCAATTTTGACGGTCGTCTGAACGGTTTGCTGGAGCAGATGTTGCCGGGCATGTTTGCGGTGGTGGCTTTGCCCGGCAATAGCGGCTTTCAGAAGCCGCAAACGGGTATTTTCAGCTTCGCGGCGGCGCAAATGGATGTGACACCGGCGCATGTGTTGCATTTGGGCGACAACGAGGAAGAAGATGTTGTCGCCGCACAAGCCGCCGGTATGCATGCGCTGCGCTGGTCTTTTCCGCTGGATGATGTGACGCGTCCCAAGGAACGCTTGCTCGGTTATTGGGGGCTGGAAAGCTGAAGCGCTTGTTTTGCGTTTGCCGATGCATCCGGCCATGCCGTCGGAAAAGTGCTATAATGGCGAACGGAGGTTGCGATGAAACTGAAGGATAAAACATGTGCACCATGCCGGGGCGGTGTGCCGCCGCTAACCAAAGAAGCTGCGCAGGCCTTGCTTGCCGATGTTCCGGCATGGGAATTGAATGCCGACGGCACGCGACTGTCGCGACGATTCGAATTCGCGGATTTTGCATCCGCGCAGGCATTTGCTGTCAAGGTCGGCGAATGTGCCGATGCCGAAAATCACCATCCGGTGCTAACCTACAGCTGGGGTTATTGCGAAGTGGTCTTTTACACCCACAAAATCGGTGGCCTGCATGAAAATGATTTCGTCATGGCTGCCAAAGTGAATGCGCTGGGGTAAATTGCCTTTTGTCGTAGGATTCTTTTTAGCGAACAGCCAAAACTAAACCAATAGGCTCAAACTCAATTGGTTTTTGTGCTTAAAACTGTTATTTCAACTGCTCAATATCGCGTACCGCACCTTTATCGGCGCTGGTGGTTAGGGCGGCGTAGGCTTTCAGTGCTTTGGAAACGGCACGAACACGGCCTACGGGCTGCCAAGCATCCGCGCCTTTCGCTTGCATGGCGGTGCGGCGGGCAAGCAGTGCATCATCGGATATAGCCAGATGAATGCGGCGCTTGGGGATGTCGATTTCAATCGTATCGCCATCTTCGATCAGGCCAATCGCACCGCCTTCAGCAGCTTCCGGGGAAGCGTGGCCGATGGATAGGCCGGATGTGCCGCCGGAGAAACGCCCGTCGGTGAGCAGTGCGCAAACCTTGCCCATGCCCTTTGATTTCAAATAGGACGTCGGATACAGCATTTCCTGCATACCGGGACCGCCTTTCGGGCCTTCGTAGCGGATAATCACCACATCACCGGCGGCGATTTTATCGTTGAGAATGGCTGTGACCGCATCATCCTGCGATTCGAATACGCGTGCTGTACCGGTGAATGTCCAGATGGATTCATCGACGCCTGCGGTTTTGACGATGCAGCCTCTTTCCGCAATATTGCCAAAAAGAACCGCCAGACCACCTTCTTTGGAATAAGCGTGTGCGGCATCGCGAATGCAGCCGTTTTCGCGGTCGGTATCCAGCGATTTCCAGCGCTCGGACTGCGAAAATGCTTCCTGCGTGGGAACGCCGCCCGGTGCGGCGCGGAACATCTCGCGTGCATGATGATTGGCTTCGTTCATCACATCGTTGGCATCAAGCGCATGGCCCAATGTTTTGGCGTGAACGGTGGGCACGTCGCGGTGTAAAAGTCCGGCGCGGTCGAGTTCGGCGAGAATGCCAATCACACCACCGGCGCGATGCACATCTTCCATGTGGTAGTGCTGCACGGCAGGTGCGACTTTGCACAGATTCGGTACACGCCGCGACATGCGATCGATGTCGTTCATGGTGAAATCGACTTCCGCTTCCTGTGCGCAGGCGAGCAAATGCAGAACCGTATTGGTACTGCCGCCCATGGCGATATCCAGCGCCATGGCATTTTCAAAGGCTTGGAATGTGGCAATCGAGCGTGGCAGCACGGATGCATCGTCGTCTTCGTAATAACGCTTTGTGATATCGACAATCGTACGCCCGGCTTCGAGAAACAATTCTTTTCTATCGGCGTGGGTGGCCAGCATCGAACCATTACCCGGCAAGGCCAACCCCAGTGCTTCGGCCAAGCAATTCATCGAATTGGCGGTAAACATGCCGGAACAAGAGCCGCATGTCGGACAGGCCGAGCGTTCTACTGCCGCTACATCTTCATCGCTCTCATTATCATCTGCAGCCATCACCATTGCATCCACCAAATCAAGGTGTTTTTCACGGTTGTTGATGGTCACTTTTCCGGCTTCCATCGGCCCGCCGGAGACAAATACCGCCGGAATATTCAGGCGCAAGGCGGCCATTAGCATACCGGGAGTGATTTTATCGCAATTGGAGATGCAAACCAGTGCATCGGCGCAATGCGCATTGGCCATATACTCCACCGAATCGGCAATGATTTCGCGGCTCGGCAGGCTGTACAACATACCGCCATGCCCCATAGCAATACCGTCATCGACAGCGATGGTATTGAATTCCTTGGCGACGCCGCCAGCGGCTTCGATTTCGCGCGCCACCATTTGCCCCAAATCCTTCAAATGCACATGCCCCGGTACAAATTGGGTGAACGAATTGACCACGGCGATGATGGGTTTTTCAAAATCGCCGTCTTGCATGCCGGTGGCACGCCACAACGCGCGCGCTCCGGCCATATTACGGCCAGCGGTGGTGGTACGGGAACGGTATACAGGCATTTCAAATCCTCCGAAAAGTCACTTCGTTTGC
The DNA here is from genome assembly GCA_021545645.1 of Zetaproteobacteria bacterium. GTDB lineage: Bacteria > Pseudomonadota > Zetaproteobacteria > Mariprofundales > Mariprofundaceae > UBA1543. The sequence continues at coordinate 12,199 of JAJRWP010000017.1, forward strand.
CGCATCCTATCCTCTCGCTTCCCCGCTTGCGAGATTCGCCCACATATGCGGCGCGCATTGACATGCGCAAGTCGGGACTCGACAATCGGCGCATGAGTTCATCCGCCGCCATGCAACAACTTTACGACACGCCCGAAGCCGATTTGTTGGCCGAAATCAGGCAGTTGCGCGAGAAGATTGGTGATCGCGTGCTGATTCTTGGTCACCACTACCAGCGCGAGGAAGTGATTGCCTTTGCCGATGTGACCGGCGATTCGCTCAAACTGGCGCAACTTGCCGCGCAGACGGATGCGCCCTACATTATTTTCTGCGGTGTGCATTTTATGGCCGAAACCGCCGATATCCTGACCTCGGATACACAAACTGTGCTGTTGCCCGATCTGGCCGCCGGTTGTTCGATGGCCGATATGGCCGATGCCGAGCAGGTATCGCGTTGCTGGGCGGAATTGGGCGAAGTGATTTCGCCGGACGAAACGGTGACGCCGGTAACCTACATCAATTCGACCGCCGCCCTGAAATCGTTTTGCGGTGAACATGGCGGCATTGTCTGCACCTCCGGCAATGCGCAAAAGATTCTCGAATGGAGCTGGAGCCAGCGCGAAAAAATCCTTTTTTTTCCCGATCAGCATTTGGGCGAGAATACCGCGCTGGCGATGGGTGTGCCGGATTCGGACATGATACTCTGGGACCCGGCGCAACACCTCGGCGGCAATACCTCGCAAGCGATTGAAAAAGCGCGGCTGATTTTGTGGAAGGGTTTTTGCTCGGTGCATCAGTTGTTTCGCCCCGAACATGCCGAGGCGATGCGCGACAAGCATGCCGGCATCGAAATCTTGGCGCATCCGGAATGCTCGCGCAGCGTTTGCGAAATATCCGATTTTGTCGGCTCCACCGAGGCGATTATTCAGTATGTGAATGCCGCGAAATCCGGGCAGGCATTTGCCGTCGCTACCGAATTGAATCTGGTCAATCGCCTGCGCTTGCAACACCCGGAACATGCGATTTATTTCCTTTCGCCGACCGTGTGCATGTGTTCGACGATGTTTCGTACCGATCCGCAGCATTTGCTGGCCGCACTGCGCGAAGTCGATGCCGATCATGCGGCGCATCCGATTCGCGTGGGCAAAACAGACCGGCGCTGGGCCAAATTGTCGCTGCAAAGAATGCTGAATCTTGCCTAAACGACTTTTACCCGGATTTTTGCCCGCTTTCGCGCTGTGCTTGGCGTTGCTGCTGCCATCTCCGTCGTCGGCGGAATCGCTGGATGAATTATCACTTGAAATCAATGCATTTCTAAGCAGCCCGGCGCACCGTTTCTCACCGGACACGGCAGCCAAGGCGCAGGCCTTGCTGGGCGCGGCGATGATGGCGGATCGGCGCAGGGATGCGGAAGGCCGCCAGCAGGGCATGCGCGAAGCTGCGGAGATGTTGACCAGTGCGCAGCGCACGGCGCGTGGATTTGGCGAAAAATACGCAACGCTATTGAAGTTGGAGCAAGCGGCGACTGAAGCGGCTGGCAATATTCCCGACACAGGGCTGACCCAAGCGCAAACAACGATGGACGATTTGATTCGTGCTTTCGAGGCAGGGCGATTTAACGAAAGCTCGGAACTTGCGGCAACGGCAAAAAATCAATTCGCAAGTGTGTTGCGCAGCAAACTCCCCGCCATTTTGGAAAAAACCGATGCCGCGCTTCTGGCCGCCAGTCGCCACGGCGGTAAACGCTACGCACCGCTTACCTATGCCGATGCCCGTCAATGGTTGGCCGATGCGCTGGCATATTCCGACGGTATTAGCCGCGCTTGGCCGGAACACCCGCGCATGGGGCTGAAACTGGCGGAAAAAACACTGGCATTGGCGATGCAAATCAAGCAATGGCGCAAAAAACCGGGCAGTTATGAGGCTTTGGTTCTGCAGGCGCGCGATCAGCGTCTGCAAATTGCCCGCGCGCTCGATATTGCTGTCGATGCAGATGATTTATCTGCCTATGTGAGTGTTGCGGCCATTGTCCAGCGCATCAAACAGCTGCAAAACGAATTGTCCGATGAGAAACTGCACAGCAAGCAACAAATCACTGCCCTGAAAGAGCAATACGCCCGCCAATTGGAAGAAAAAATCACTGCTCTGCGCGATGAAATGGCACAAGCGCAGGGTCAGCAAATGGGTGAGCTGAAAGAGGCTTTTCGCGCCAAATTGGAACGCGAAACATTCGAAACCCGCCGCCAGCAGAAGTTGCACAAGCTATTCAAGTCCGGCGAAGTGAAGATTTTTGTCAATGTGGACGGCTCGCTGCTGCTGCGTCTTTCCGCGCTGCAATTCGCCTCCGGGCGGGTCAATATCGACAAGAAATACTTCACCCTGCTCAGCCGCGTGCGCAACGGACTTGATCTTTATCCCGAGCGTAAGGTGGTTATCGAAGGGCATACCGATAATCGCGGCGACCCGAAAGCCAATCAGTTGCTGTCGTTGAAACGTGCGGAAACGGTGCGTGATTTTCTGATTGCCGCCGGTATGGACGGCGGGCGCTTAAAGGCGCTGGGTTACGGCGAAGTGCGTCCGGTGGCCAGCAACGATTACGACCGTGGCCGCGCCATGAACCGGCGTATCGACATTGTTATCCAAAAAGCCAAGTGACGGCCGCTAAAACAGCTCATCCGACCGGGCTTTGCGATTTACCGGAAGCGCTGCGTCCGCATGTTCAGGGCCTGCTCGATGCGCTGGAGCACGACAGCCCCTACAAACGCGCCTTATTGCTCGAAACCATGCGCCTGATTGCTTCGCCGCACAACACGGCGGACATGAAAATGGTCAGCAATGTGATTCAGGAAATCCGCAAGGGTCTTGATGTCTTTGAGCCGTACAAAGCGGTGCGTAAGGTCAGTATTTTCGGTTCGGCACGCACGCCGCCGGAAAACTTGCGCTACCAGCAGGCCAAAAAATGCGCGGCCATTCTACGCGATAACGGTTTGATGGTGATTACCGGCGGTGGCGGCGGCATTATGCAAGCGGCCAATGAAGGTGCAGGCGAAGCTCAATCTTTTGCTATCAATATCAATCTGCCGATGGAGCAGTTCCCGAATCCGGTGGTGGATGGTTCGTCGCGGCATTTTTATTGCAAATATTTTTTCACCCGCAAATTGTTTTTCCTCAAAGAAAGCGATGCGGTGATTCTCGCCCCCGGCGGTTTCGGCACGCTCGACGAAGGCTTTGAAACCCTGACTCTGCTGCAAACCGGGCGCACGCCGCCGATTCCGGTGGTATTGCTGGAAGCGCCCGGCGACGATTATTGGGGGCCGCTGGTCAATTCGTGGATGCGCCGCTTGGTGGACGATCATCTGATCGGGCCGAACGACCACAATTTTCTTTACCATACCGACAGCGCCGAATCGGCGGTGCGTCATATCACCAGTTTTTACAGCAATTATCACAGCTTCCGTTATGTCGGCGAATGGGTGTTGTTGCGTATTGTTTGCCCGCTAAGCGACGATGGCCTGCTGCGTCTGAACGCCGAATTTTCCGATGTGTTGGATCAGGGGAAGATCGAGCAGGTATCGCATTGGCCGACAAGCGACGATAAAGAACTCGATCATCTGCCGCGCTTGCGCATGAAATTGGATCGCGGTCGCATGAATGTGTTGCCGGAAATCATCCGCCGCATGAATGCAATTGTCGAAAGCGATAATCACGCCGAACCCTGCTGAAAATCGTGGCTTATGGCGCAAGCTAGCCACGCATCATGGTTGAAAGCGGCCATCTGGAATGGGGTAAAACCGATTGCTGGTGGTTGCTGACTGGCCTAGAACGGCCGAACGAAGCCGGTCAGCAAAGCATCACTGGCTGGTTTCATTCCATAAGAGCGGCTTGTTTTACCAGCATCATCGGTGGTTGATTTAAGCAGTATATGCAGGAAACGAAAAAAACCGCATGAGTCTGCGGTTTTTTGGGTGTTGCACTGGCATTGTGACCTACAATTGAACTGAACCCTTCAGCGAAGGTGGGCGCAGCATTCCAACATCAGGTATCCCGTTCGGGATTCACACAATCAGAATAGACAAGCTCCCGTTTGGTGCGTATCGGTCCAGCTTTATAAGCCACAATGCCAGTGCAACGAACCGTTATAAATATAAAAGCATATACAATGCCAATTTATCGGTTGTACGCAGTAAACCGGCTTATGGCTGAAGAATGCCACCACCGGGTTTTGCAGCGCTGCCGCCACCGGGCAGCACGATGCCGGAAGCGGCGCGGCGACGCATTTCTTCCAGTTCGCGGGCGGTTTCTTCCAAGGCTTTTTCGGCAGCAGGGCCGAAGGCTTCGACCGCTTCACCGATACTGGCAGCTTTTAATTCGAAACTGATGGGAATCGCCCCGCTAGGGGTCATCACCTGCGCCTGACCGGAATAACGCACCTCACGCGCGGCATCATCGGAGCCGTCGGCAGTGACCGGAATCAGCTTGCGAATGCTGCCGAGACGAAGATCGGTGAATAGCTCTTCGCGGTACAAATCTTGCACTTGCATGTTCATTTGTTGTTTGTCTTCGGCCATGTTTTAGCTCCTTGCGATGCTGTGCGGCAAGCCTAGCAGGCTTGTGCATCAGGTTGTGAACGTTTTTTGACGGTATTGTTAGATATATTGTCAGACCATTGGCACAAATTCCGACGGATCCTGACTGGCCATGTGTTCGTAAGTGGCCCAGCGTAAATCGACCGATTCCTGCGCCAGTTGCATCAGCCGTTCGGCTTCTTCCGGGTGGCTTTTCTGCAACAGTTTGTAGCGCATTTCGGTATAGGCGTAATCGCGGACTTTCATCGATGGTTTCGGTGAATCGAGAACGAACGGTTTTTTACCAGCCTTGCGCAGCATCGGATTGTAGCGAATCAGCGGCCAGTAACCGGATGATACCGCCATATCTTGCTGTCGCAGCCCTTGTGTCATATCGATGCCGTGGGCGATGCAATGGCTGTAGGCGAGAATAATGGACGGCCCCGGAAAGTCCTCGGCTTCGCGCATGGCCAGTAGCGTTTGTTGCGGATTGGCTCCCATGGCCACACGTGCAACATAAACATTGCCGTAAGAAATGGCTTGCAGCGCTAGGTCTTTTTTACCCACCGGTTTACCGGCAGAGGCGAATTTGGCCGTGGCTCCGATCGGTGTGGATTTGGATGCCTGACCGCCGGTATTGGAATAGACTTCGGTATCCAGTACCAGCACATTGATATTGCGGCCCGATGCCAGCGCATGATCCAAACCTGCCGAGCCGATGTCGTAGGCCCAGCCGTCGCCACCGACCAGCCACACACTACGCCGCACCAAATGATTGACTACGGTCAGCAGATTTTTAGCGCGCGCATCGTCCATGCCTGCGAGTACCAGTTTCAGTTTTTCGACGCGTTGCCGTTGCTGGGTAACTTCGTAACCGATGCTCTGATCGGCATGCACCAGTTCATCGACAAACAGCGAATCGAGTTTGTCGCGCAGTTTTTCGAGCTCTTGTTGTGCCACATGCATATGATGATCGGCGGCAATGCGCATGCCGAGTCCGAATTCGGCGTTGTCTTCGAACAGTGAATTGGACCATGCCGGGCCGCGACCGTTTTCGTTGGTGGTCCACGGTGTGGCAGGCAGATTGCCGCCGTAAATCGACGAACAGCCGGTGGCGTTGGCAACCAGCAGGCGCGGGCCGAAAAGCTGGGTCAGCAGGCGGACATAAGGTGTTTCGCCGCAACCGGCGCAAGCGCCGGAAAATTCGAATAAGGGTTCGAGAAATTGCGTGCCGCGCACCGACGAATAATCAATCGTTGCACGGTCGTTGACCGGAAGTTGCTCAAAAAAGCTTATATCTTTGCGGCCCTGTTCCATCAGCGGTGCTTTGGCGTTCATATTGATGGCTTTTTTGGTTTTTGTCTCATCATCCAAATCGAATGCCGGACAGGCATTAACGCACATTTCGCAACCAGTGCAATCCTCCAGATAAATCTCCAGCGTGTAGCGTGTTTCTGGAAAACCGCGTGCCGAAACCGGTGCGGACGGGAAGCCGTCATGCGCATCTTCCAGATGATCTTCGTGATAGAATTTGGCGCGAATAACGCTGTGCGGGCAGACAAACGAGCAGTTGCCGCACTGAATGCAGACATCCGGTTCCCATTTGGGGACAAAATCGGAAATATTACGTTTTTCCCACTGCGCCGTGCCCGAAGGGTAGGTGCCGTCCACCGGGATTTTGGATACCGGCAAATCGTCGCCGCAACCGGCCAACATCGGCGCGGTCACTTGCTGGACAAAATCGGGCGCACGCACCGGGACCATCAAATCCATTTCACGATGGCTGGAAACGGCGCTTGGAATATCCACTTGATGCAGGTGATCAAGGGCGGCATCCACGGCTTTGAAATTTTGTTCGATCACATGCATGCCTTTGCGGGCGTAGGTTTTTTCAATGGCTTTTTTGATGTGTGCAATGGCTTCTTCGCGCGGCAATACACCGGACAGGGCGAAGAAACAGGTTTGCATAATGGTATTGATGCGCCGGCCCATGCCGGTATTGCGGGCGACGCTTGAGGCATCAATAACGTAGAAATCAACGTGTTTGTCGATGATGGTCTGCTGCACGTTTTTGGGCAAATCATCCCAAACCTGATCGGCAGGGCTGGGGCTGTTGAGCAGAAATACGGCATGCTGCGCCGCCTTGCCCAGCATATCGACCTGAGTAATGAAGCTGGCCTTGTGGCAGGCGATAAAATTGGCCGAATCAATCAGGTACGGGGCGCGGATTTCATCGGGGCCGAAACGCAGGTGGGAAACGGTTTGCGAACCGGCTTTTTTGGAATCGTAAACAAAATAACCCTGACAA
>JAJRWP010000018.1 GCA_021545645.1 Zetaproteobacteria bacterium
AAAAAATAGGGAGTTTTTCATGAAACACATACGTTTATACGCGCATCGCAGCGTTATTATGCTGGCGTTTTTTGTGGCGGCAGCTGGTCTTTCCGCCTGCGGCGGCGGCAGTACTGTGGCGACGACCACAACCGCGACTACGACCAACGCCTCGCTTGCTGGCTCTGTGATCGACGGCAAGGTGAGTGGCGCGACCTTGACACTGTACAGCGATCAGGCAATGACCACGCAGGTCGGTTCGGGTACTACGGATACGACCGGTGCATTCAATATCACCCTGACAGTAACAACAGCTCCCGACCCGATTTATATCAAAGCCGTCGGCGGTACCGATTTGGATACCGGCATGCCAGCGCCGACGATGCGTTTTGTCGGCAATACCACGGGTGCAAATGCCTTGACGAGTTTCAATGTCACCCCGTTGACCGACGATGTGATGGATCGTATCGACGACGGTGACACTCTGAGTGCTGCGCAAACCAATGCGAAAACAGCATTTGGCTTGACCTCCAATACAGGCACGAATGGCTTATATGAAGATCATTCTCTGGCTGCCAACGCCGGATTGAAGACTGCGGCATTCAATAAACTCACTGCCGGAACCACCGGCGGCACGATTGGCGCGGGGACTTACAAGATGTTTGCCCTCACGATGGGCGAGGCCGATATTGGCATTCGTAGCATTGCCAATATTGCCGGACTCACCGCCAGTTCAGCCTTTGTGACTGCCGATATTATCGTCGCAGCCAATGGGGATGTTTCCGGTACGGCTGGCCCACAATTCATTACCGGCAAGATTGTCGGTTCCAGTATGGTCTTTGATATTGTGGACAGCACGACTGCACCGACGCAGATCACGCGTGTGGTCGGCAACATCGGTCTGCAGGGCAGTGTGGCGGGCAATTTCACGGATGTCAGCGGTCTGACGACAACACCGGTCCTTCAAAAGGGTATGTTCGTCGGTTCGTTGATTCCGGCATCCGGTGTGAATGCAACAGGATTGGCCTCGTTTGTAAGCAGTTTTTATTCTCCGGGTGCGACTTCTGGTCTGATGAATATTGTCGCGCGCGATGTCTTTATTGGCCCATCTGCAGCGACTATCCCCCGGGTGTTCTGGGGACAAGGTGCTGTGACGGCTGTCGATGCGGCGGCAGGGTCGGTTACCATGAGCAACCTTACCCTGAGAGGCGATGGCGGTGGTGCGCCTGCGAGCGGCTCTAAAGCAACTGCCGCCAATACATTCACATTCGGCAATGGCGTTTATGTCAAATCAGGTTCGATTCCAACCAATTTGCTGGTATTTAAGTATACAATTCCCGGCGGTGGTACTGATCAGTTGTATATTGTAACGTCAGTCGGTTTGCGCCGTGGCGTCTATTTTATTGTTCCAGCGGCTACAGGCAAAATATCTGCCGTGGGCGAGGCCTATATGTCCAAGGTGGATAGTGTCGCGCCAAGTGGCTTTACCGCCGGTGCAACACACGACATCACCACAGCCAATACACATCCGGGTATGCCGGGCCTGACGCGTACGCAGATGTTGGCTCAGGGCTTGACGCCATCGATTGCTGTACCGGGCGGGATGCTGATTCCATCAACACTTACCTCAGGCACGCTGGGCAATGGTTTTCTCGATACGACAACAACGGGCGTTCCGGAATTGATGGTCTTTCAGGGCAGTATGTTTGTCATGAAAGACGATGCGAACGATTTGTTCGACGGCAATTTCAGTGCAGCTGGTCCGGATGGTAAGTCCGATCACCTGCGGGTGATTGAGTTTTTCGAATCCGGCGCGATGCAGGGTGAGGAAATTCAGGGTGGAACGATTCCGGGGGGCGGCAGTTTGTTGTTGCGCAATTTCCCGGATAACTTCATTGGTTTTGTGCATGATCGGGCCAGTACGGTAACACCGAGCTTCTCCGGCACATTGAATTTTCTAGCGCGCACCCAATATGCCAGCAACTATGCAAGCTTTGCTACTGCCTACACAAGCGGAACCCTGACAATCACCGCACCGACGACAACAGCAGGGAGTGCAACGCTGGTTGCGACGGATGCTGGTGCTACAACATCGTCCACTTCCACGCTGACGATCGATGTGCCGGCATCGGGTGCGCCGGGCGTGTATCACATCCATGGCGCGTTGACTGCTGGCGGCTATATTGATGTCGTTTGGCCGATTGGCGGCACCAAGGCGCTGTATGCGATTAGTGCCAGTGCAACAGGTACGGTTAGCGAAGTCGGCGAGGCATTTATTACCCAGTAGGGAAATACGGACGCAAACTTTCGCGCACATGGAAAAAGCGGCTGTCCGAAAGGATGGCCGCTTTTTTGCTCGCAGAACCGGATATGCGTGAAGAGAGGATGTGATGGATGCATACTTTTCATGCCCATAATAAATCTAAGCATTTTCCAATCCATAAATGAGCCTGAAAAGTAGCTGCATGGTGTTCAGTTTCATGCGGCCTTCGAGGTCTGTCCAAAGATTGTATCGAATAGCTTGGCGCGAGCCTTTTGGAATTGAGTCCATGCGTCAAGGTCGGATTGTTTCATAGCAATGGCATCAAGCATTTCGAAGGTGACGCCGGGCTTGAGATATTGCGCTGCATCAGGCAGTGACTTGAGCTTTTCATAGGGTGTCATCATGTCCTTCTGGAGGTAGCGTTTTTTCGGTTTGCCCTTGCTGTCCGTTTCAATGGCCGGGAAGTGACAAGGGCGATGGAGGTTAATGCAGGGATTGAGATATTCCCGGTTGAATGCATCCATGAGTGGCGCGTGCTGTTGCGGAATATGCACATAGCCGAAGGACTTGCGTACGACGGAGTTGTTCTTGCTCTCGGCCAGGGCATTATCGTTGGAATGTCTGGGCCGTGATTTGGTCAGGCGAATCATCAAACCGTTCAAGAGCTTTGCTACATGGCGGTTGATGTATTCGGAACCGTTATCGGCATGGAATCCCCTGATGAGAAAGGGAAACTGCTTAAGCAGGGAACGCAGAGCCGGTAGCATAAACTGCTCACTGATGCGCTCCACAGTCACAACGACTTCCCACTGGGTGACCTCATCGACTGCATTGATGTGATAGACGCCTTTCCTGCCGTCCATATCGCCTTGATGCACTGAATCCACGCGCAGGTGGCCGGGAGCACCATTCGGGCGAGGCCGTGAGCGTTCGCCGATCTTCACCTTCACCGCATGGGTCTTGGTGAACTTGCGGCGACAACGCTGGTAAACCTTGTCTTTCCTCAGGTTGTAAAGGTGTGACACCGAGATGCCCGCAAGCCTGACAAAGCGTTGGTCGCCGTGAACTTCATAAGCCCGCTGACAGAAGGCTTTGACGGTGGTGCCTGATACATCGTCCACCAGCCGATCCACATCTGCCAGAAGACGTACATCCGCCCTCGTATACTTTGTTTCAAAGCCTTTGACGGTGCGCTGCCTGCGCCGGATATGGCCTGTCTTGCGGAATTGCTTTATCAACCGGTTCATCTGCGGGCGTGAATAACCCGTGATGCGCTTGATATAGCGCCGCACCAGCCCCTTTGGCTTCTTGCGCAAGCCCAGGTAACGGAATCGAACCAATGTGTGTTGTATCCATGCGTAAACATCATCCTTGCTGCCTTGCAGCTTCAGTGATGTATCAGTCGTTCCGGCTAAAAATTGCCCAATATCTTCCAACGTCCGAATCTGTGTCTCATCCATCTGTACCAACATCCCCCTATGTTGGACAGGCCCTTTAGATTTTCAGGATCATTTCATATTGGAAAAGGCTATCTATTGACTTTTTTTACGTAGGCGCGTAGTACTTGCTGCGAAAAAAATCATGAGGATAGAGAGGGTTTAACGATGCTTTTTACTCAATATAGACAAGACTTGTGTGTAAAACGCTTATTTGCAAAACGCTTATTTGCAAAACGCTTATTTGCAAAACAAACAGGCATGGCGCTGCTGATACTGGCGACAGCAGGATTGGCGGCCTGCGGCGGTAAAGATACCGTAGCGACAACGACTACAACGACTACAACAACGACAACAGCGGTGCCGGCGGCGGTTGCACTGCCGTCTTCGGCCAGTGCCTTAACCACTGGAACCAATACCAATGCGGTGGCTTCGCTGGGCGGTGTATCGGCGGCCTACAGGGCGCTCTCGACAGGCGCTATTCGTGCATTTGTTGCGCCAACCGCTTCCGATTACGCCACCGATGTGGCCAATACTTGGGTGCAGGTGGAAGGTCAGGAATCGTTGGATACGATTAACGAAATCCTCTGTTTTATCGATCAGGCCGGTGCAGACCTTGTGTTGACTGCGGATAATGCTGCCGCCACCTACACAGCCAAGATCAACGCCACGACTTGCAGCAGCAAATCCGGCGGCGGTGCGGGCACCGGTTCCGGCGCTTCGGGCAGCAGAGGTTCCAAGTTTACGACAATGACGGTGATTGCCACGCCGAAAACAGCGACAGCCGATGAAACGATTAAATTCTGGGTGGAGCTGCCTTCCGAGGGCGGCGATCAACAACGCGTTCACGGCCTGATTACCGCCACCTCCGGTGTGACGGCGACCAATCCCTTCGGCGTGTGGGTGTTCAATTACGATATGGAATTCTTTGATACGGCGACCAGCACATGGACCTTGATCAAGCGGGCGGGGAATGCTGCTTCCGGCACATTGCAGGCGCGCGAGGTTGCCGGTCAGCCTGAGCTGATTTATTTCGAGGGTATGTCTATCCCCGGTAGTTTTGGATTCTCTTCCGATAGGGCGATTACTGTGCGCTATGCCGCCGGTTCCAAAACAGTTGGTCGGGCGAATATTAACGATACATCTTCCTTCGGGGGTGGTACTAGTTCAAACTTCAAAAATGCAATGGCTTTTGATGCTAACCTTGCTTATATCGGCAAGGACACCAACGGAGACGGAACGATTAACAGCAATGTATGCCGCGACCGCGCTAATTTCACCGAGCATGTGTTCCGCTACAATCTGTATCATGCCGCCGCCGGTACGGTGAACGGTGCGACTGTGACCGCAGGTCAGCGGGTGAATTTAAATACCGGCTTTCCATTTACCACCAGTACCGGTGTGAATGGCTTTGCCGGTGTGTGGGGCGCATGGCTGGATGACGGTACGGCACTCACGGATGGTGCGGTGGTGAGTCGCATTGATAATTTCTCGACCGGCGCGACCAGTCAGGTTACCGCGCATGTGACCAACGGACGCTTGGACAAGCAGGTGATTGTCAATCAGACGGTGGCCGATATTGCCGGGCTGGATTTTCAGTACGACGACTTTTCAAGCTTTACGCCGGCCAGTTACAAGGCGCATTTCGATCCCACGACAGGCCATTTGATGGGAACCGCAACCATTACATGGGGGACATCGGGTATTTCGGAAACACCGATTACGCCGAAGGATTTAACTGACGGCACGAATACCTTTGATTTGTTCATCAATCTATACCCCTTCGGTTTCGGCAATACCTATAGCCTGCAACTGCCGCCGACTACTGCGCCGACG
>JAJRWP010000019.1 GCA_021545645.1 Zetaproteobacteria bacterium
ATATCAGGACATTGAAACGGCTGAGCGGCGGCGCAAGCCGATTGGCGAATTCGCCTTCACCCGTTGGGGCGAAGCGTGGGGCGAGCAAGTCTGATGGGCATGATGATTGACGGGCGTTGGGAAAGCGACGACGGCGTGTGGGCATCGAAAGACGGCAGGTTTCATCGCCAGAAAGCGCAGTTCGCCTGCCGTATTGGCGATAAACGCGGCAACGCGCATTTTCCGGCGGTGCGCGATCGTTATCATCTTTATGTCAGTCTGGCTTGTCCGTGGGCGCATCGCACGTTGATTATGCGCCAGCGTAAGGGTTTGGAAGGTGTGATTCCGATGACTGTCGTGCATCCGCATATGCTTGATGACGGCTGGCAATTTGCCGAACCGGAACCGCTGTACGGTTTTCGCTATGCGTATCAGCTCTATGGCCGGGCTGCGGTGCATTATTCGGGGCGGGTCAGCGTGCCGATTCTGTGGGACAGGCAGGAAGAGACAATTGTTTGCAACGAATCGGCGGACATCATCCGTATATTCAATCGTGCCTTCAACGATTTGACCGGTAATCGCGACGATTATTATCCGCGTGAACTGCGCGATGACATTGATGCCATCAATGCGTTTGTTTATGACAATATCAACAACGGTGTTTATCAATGCGGTTTTGCCACCGAACAGGGGGCGTACGAAGCGGCATACGATGCGCTGTTTGCCGCGCTTGATGAGCTGGAGACGCGTCTGTCTGCGCAACGCTATTTGCTGGGCAGCCGCATCAGCGAAGCGGATATTCGTTTGTTTACGACCCTAGTCCGTTTCGATGCCGTTTATTTTTCGCACTTTAAATGCAACCGCAATCGTATCAGCGATATGCCCAACCTGTGGGGCTATTTACGCGATCTGTATCAGCAGCCCGGCTTCGGCGAAACCACCGATTTCGAGCATATCAAACAGCATTATTTCTACTCGCATGCATCGATCAATCCGACGCGCATCGTGCCCAAAGGACCTGCGTTGGATTTTAGTGCTGCACATGGCCGCGAGGTGCTTGCATGAGCATTCAACACGTTCAGGCGCAAGTCGTGCCCGAAGGCGACGGTTTGAGCGTTAAACGGCTGATGCCGGTTATGGGGCTGCACCATTTCGATCCGTTTGTGCTGTGCGATCATTTTGATATCGATGGTGGCGGTTTTCCGCCGCATCCGCTTGAATGAAAAAATACTAAGTGCGGGCGATGCCGGATTGATTGACGCGGAAACGGCGCTAAGTTTGAGTGCGATAGAAGCGTGTCATGCGATGTGGTGTTTCGGCACGCCGCACCATGAAGCCATCCGCCAGCACGGGCGGGCAGTCTTCAGAGCGGGTGTTATGTGTTATGTCTTATCTTTTCGGCATGCTTTCTTGACACTTCACCATGCGATTCTAATATGGCCGACCACTTGCCGAAGTGGTGGAATTGGTAGACACGCCATCTTGAGGGGGTGGTGGAGAAATCCGTGCTGGTTCGAGTCCAGTCTTCGGCACCAGTCTGGAATCCAATAGGATTCAATGAAGGCCCGTAAATCTAGTGTTTGCGGGCTTTTTTCTTGATATTCAATTCATCTTCTGAGCAAACAAAAAAGGGCGACCCGAAGGCCGCCCTTGAAGGCTTGATAGCTGTTTGGAATTAACCGAACAGGCGGAAATATGCCATCAGCAGTAATATTGGGATGGACAAGCTGCCGATACGGATAACAGCAACACCGTTTACCGGCCACAAACTTGCGCGCTACCCTCCGAGTTTATAGGTTCACCACACTCTGCCGGGAGAGAGTATACAAAACACCATGAAATATCGCGCTGAAATTGACGGTCTCCGGGCTGTTGCCATCGTTCCTGTTGTTTTATTCCATGCAGGATTCGAACCTTTTGGCGGCGGTTTTGTCGGCGTTGATGTGTTCTTTGTGATAAGCGGCTATTTGATTACAAGCATTATCCTGTCTGAAATGGAGCAGGGGTCGTTTTCACTGGTCGATTTCTACGAACGGCGGGCCAGACGCATTCTTCCCGCGCTGTTTCTTGTGATGTTGGTTTCTCTTCCCTTTGCATGGATGTGGCTACTGCCATCGGATTTCATGGACTTTTCCCAGAGTCTGATTGCGGTCAGCACTTTTTCATCAAACTTCCTGTTCTGGCATGAAAGCGGTTACTGGGGCGTGGCCAACGAACTCAAACCCATGCTGCATACATGGAGTCTTGCCGTTGAAGAGCAGTATTATGTTTTCTTTCCCCTCTTCCTGATGCTGATGTGGCGCTTTCGCAAACGATGGATTCTGGGCGCATTCTTGCTGGTCGCCGCGCTCAGCCTAGCGCTGGCCCAATGGGCTTCCGAACATCAGCCAAGCCTAAACTTCTTTATGTTGCCGACACGCGGTTGGGAACTGGCTATCGGTGCCAGCATCGCCTTCTATTTCTTGTACCGCAAACAAACCATTCGCAATCTATTATCGCACCGCAGCATTGATGAGCTCATGGCAACAGCAGGCCTGTTACTGATTGCGTATGCGGTCTTTGCGTTTGACAAAAACACCCCGTTTCCCGGGCTTTATGCCCTGATTCCGACCCTTGGCGCTGGGCTTATTATTCTGTTTGCCTCCGGACAAACATTTGTCGGCCGCCTTCTCGGTAGCCGCGTGCCGGTAGCCATCGGACTAATCAGCTACAGCATCTATCTCTGGCATCAGCCGTTGCTGGCCTTTGCCCGCCATCGGAGTCTTACCCCTCCCGATCAGCCATTGCTGCTGGGCCTGATAACGGTGTCATTTTTATTGGCATGGCTTAGCTGGCGTTTTGTCGAAAAGCCCTTCAGAGATAGACGCACCGTAAAACGCAAAGCCTTGATGGTCTTCGCATTGACCGGCTCCATCGCATTCATTGCCATCGGACTGGTCGGCCATTTTTCAGGCGGCATGGATTCCCGCCGGAGCGCTGGCAATATGACCTTGGCCTCAATTGAGGCCAAAACA
>JAJRWP010000020.1 GCA_021545645.1 Zetaproteobacteria bacterium
CGATTTTGCCGACGTCAAAAAAACCGTGGCACGCACCTTCGGCAAATTGAAAAAACGCACGGTTGTACCGCGTTTCAATCCGGAGGAGCCGGAACCGCTTGGCCCCAAGCGGCTGCTGGTGCGCCTGCCTGCACAATTGCCGATGGTGGCTATTACCATGCCGGTTCCGGTCTGGCAGCCGGGTAAAAACGATACTCAGGCAGCGGCCTTGGCTGTGGCTACGGAAATTCTCGCCGGTGGGCGTTCGGCGGTGCTGAATCGCGAAATTGTCGATCGTCAGCGCAAGGCTTTTGCCGCTGCCGCCGGTTACGATCCTTTTTCGATGGGTATCGATTTATGGTATGCCTACGGCATGCTCGGCCCCAAACAGACCGCCAAGGCATTCGAAAAAGCCTTGTGGGCGACGATTGGCGAATTCCGTGACAAAGGCCCGACAAGCGCACAACTCAAAGCGGCCAAACGGCGCATGATTGCCGACGAGGTGTTTGCACAGGATTCCTTGTATATGCGCGCCAAACAAATCGGCATGTTGGAAACGGTGGGCATCGGCGCTGATCAACGCGGCGCATGGCTGGCGGCGATTCGTAAGGTAAACAAAGACGATGTGCAGCAGGTGTTGCGGCGCTGGATTACGCAAAATCGCTCCACCACGGGCCTGCTTGAGCCGGAGGCAGGGGCATGAAATCACTACTATTGCAATTGACGTTTGTTTTTTTGTTGCTGGCGGCTTCTCCGGCACAGGCGATTCCGCCGATTGAGCAAGCGCGTCTGGATAACGGTCTGCGTGTGCTGTTGATGCAGGCGCACAATGTGCCGATGGTCAGTATGCGTTTAACATTGGCCGCCGGTAGTCGTCTTGATCCATCTAAAAAAGGCGGTACGGCAGCGCTGCTTGCCGCCATGCTCAGCGATCATACGGCACTGCACGACGATGTGGCTTGGGCCGATATGCTCGATGCGCAGGCGATTCGTCTGGGTGCTGGCGCGTCGCGCGATTCCTTGTCTATGTCGCTGACCGTGCTTAAAGAAGCGCTGGATGAGGGTGTGGGCGCGTTGATCGAGGCGGCTTTGCATCCGGGCTGGGATAAAAAACGCTTTGCGATTTTGCACAGCGACGCTGTTGCGGCAGCACAGAAATCATTGGAAGAACCGGGTGTTCGTGCTGCCGAAGTCACGGCGGCGGCGCTTTATCCCCGGCATGGTTACGGGCATCGTTCGGGCGGCAGTGTCGATTCGTTGCCGCGCATCAAATTGGCTGATTTACAGACCTTGTATCAGCAGCAATTCAAGCCGCAAGGCGCGGTTTTAGCGGTCAGCGGCGACATCACCATGGACGAATTACTGGCCCTGATTAACCCGGCATTTGCCGATTGGCAGGGCGGACCGAAACAGACCTTGCAGGCCACACCGCAACCCGAAGTCACCGCTGCAAAACAGCAGCATGTGCGCATGCCGACACGGCAAATGACGGTGCAGTTGGCACGCCTCGGTCCGTCGCGTTTCGATAAAGCATTTTTTGCCGATATGTTGCTCAATCATTTGCTCGGCGGTGGCGGTTTTGCTTCGCGTTTGATGAACGAGGTGCGCGAGCAGCGCGGTTTGGTGTATGGCGTGTATTCCTATTTTGTACCGCTGGCTGTGCCCGGGCCGTTCGTGATTTCGTTCAAAACACGCGCCGATCAGGCCGATGAGGCACTGGCTGTCGTGCATCAGGTGATGCGTGATATGCATGACGGGAAAATATCGCAGAAGGCATTGGCTGCCGCCAAGGCGAATCTGACCGGCGGTTTTGCGCACCGTCTTGATTCCAACGGCAAACGTGTCGGCCTGATGTCGATGATTGGTTTTTACGGTTTACCGCTGGATTATCTTGCTGTTTGGGGCGATCGTATCGATGCAGTGACGCTGGCCGAGGTAAAGGCTGAGGCCAAGCGCTTTTTTGCCAGTGAAAAATGGCATACTATTGAGGCGGGTCCAAGCAAGGGGAGGTTAGAATAATGAGAAAAACGGTATTGGTGGTCGAAGATTCCGGCTCGAGCCGCGATCTGACGGCGCATTTTTTGCAGCAGGGCGGCTTTCGTGTGTTGGAAGCGACCGATGGTCGGCAGGGCTTGGCGATTCTCGACGAGCGGCATGTCGATTTGATTCTTGCCGATATTATGATGCCCAATATGGACGGCTGGGAATTCTACGCCGAGGTGCGCAAACAGAAAAAATTCAATCTTACCCCGTTTGTTTTTCTCAGCGTGCTCGATGAGCTTGAAGATCAGATTAAAGGCTTGTCGTTGGGTGTGGACGACTACATCACCAAGCCGGTAGAGCCGCAGAAACTGCTGGCGCGTGTATCGACGGCGCTGATGCGCGGTGACCGTTTATTGGATTATTATTATCTCGATCCGGTCAACGATCTCGGTATGCCGACCTATTTCCGTTATCGCCTTGAGCATGAGGCGATTCGCTGTCGCCAGCATGCGCGGCCATTGACGCTGGTGGTCGTGGATATTGGCAATTATGTGTCGATGGCGCGCGGGCAGGCCGAATGGCTGGCCACATCGGCCACACAGGAAGCGGGTCAGGCGATCAGTTTACGTCTGCGCGATTATGATTTATGCGCCGATATGGGCCAAGGGCGTCTGGCTATTCTGATGCCTGAAATGAATGAAAACGGGGCGCGTGCTTGGGCTGAATCTTTGCGTGAAAACTGGCATGTATCGGTGCTGTGGCCGGAAACAGAGCAGAAAATCGCCGTGGACATCGGTTTTTCACTGGATGCGCTGGCTCCGGGCGAAGGCAATGCTTTGGCGGTGCTGGATAAACGCCTGCAATCGTTAGAGCGCAAATGGTAAGCGCATTTCTTTAGGTAATCGCCGAATAAGCATGATTTGCCATTTTCCAAGTGCGCATTAGCGCAGGCCGCTTGCGCGGGCGCAAGGTTCCGGTTCCCGATATTGCCGATGTGCGGCCCACACCATCCAAGGTTCGTCAGGCACTGTTCAATATTCTCGGTCCAGTGCAAGATTTTACCGTGTTGGAATTGTTTTCAGGTTCCGGTTTGATGGCGCTGGAGGTGTTGTCGCGCGGTGCTGCATCGGTGGTTTCGGTGGAGAAAAACCGGCGTGTTGTGCAGCATCTAAAAACCGTCGCCGATCACTTTCAACTAAACGAAAACTGGCAATTGATGTGCGGCGATGTGCAGACTGTATTGCCGCGCTTGGCCGGACACCGTTTCGATATTGTTTTTGCCGATCCGCCGTATAATACGGGCATTAGCGAAAAACTCCCGACATGGCTGGATGATTCCGGTATTTCCTGCACTGTTTTGGTGATTGAAGAGGCGGCGCGCGCAACGCCAATATGGCCGCCGGGCTGGACGCAACAGCAGGCGCGGCGCTATGGTGAGACCTGTCTGCATTTTCTCGAAGCGGAGGCGCTATGAAACCCGATACAAAACCCAACATCGAACGCATCGCCATTTATCCCGGCACCTTCGATCCGGTGACCCTCGGCCATGTCGATGTGGTGCAGCGCGGATTGAAATTATTTGATCGCGTGGTCATCGGCGTGGCTGCCAATCCGAACAAACAGCCGATGTTCGATCTCAAAACCCGTTTATCCATGGTCTGCGAAACCTTTGCCGATGAAAAACGCATTCAAGCGGTGGCCTTTACCGGCCTGTTGGTGGATTTGGCGCGCGCGCAGCAAGCGCACGCCATTTTGCGCGGCCTGCGTGCTGCCTCCGATTTCGAATACGAATTCCAGATGGCAACCATGAATCGCAGACTCGATGCGGACATCGAAACCATGTTTGTGATGGCGCGCGAAGATTATACCTTCGTTTCTTCGCGCTTTATCCGCGAAATTTCTTCGATGGGTGGTGATGTTTCCGAATTAGTGCCTGAGGCGGTGCTTCCGCACTTGAAATGTCGTGGATTCCTATGTGATCAAAATATTCGCACGCCTCACAAGCACGTAAACGTTAAGGACTTATAGCGATCAAGTTTACCCACCTAAAACCGCGCAGCGGTTTTAGGTCGAGTGGAGCGTTTAGTTGGGTCCTAGTTATTTTCAAGATTAGTAAGCCTTGATAGCAACAAATATGCCCCCTAAACCAAGAAGCAATGTATAAAGCAAGCAGGCTGTTCCAAAAACATGCCCAGTTTTTTGGTTGTTGATAATCAAAAGAGCATCTTTATATGCGCCAACTCCTATTGTGGTCAACAGTACAAACGTCCCAAACAAACCGATAATGCCTGCTATAGTACTTATAGCAGGACAAAATGTTGTTATGGTTGTGGAATATTTTATTAGCCCGGCTGAACCCGCAAACACAATACCTGCATTCCCAAGTCGACCCACATGTTTCATTACTATATCAAATTTTCCATCATCAAACGAAAGTATCATGCCATGAAAATTCTTGGACATTGTATAATAATACCCGTTTATTGAGGGAGATGCCCAAAATCATCTTCATACAGATGCCTATCCGAAATTGAGATTGTATTACTAAAGGCTGGAAACTCTTTCATAAGTGTCATTGCAAGTTTTTCTGCCTCTGCTTTTTGTATTGATAGTATCTTCTCGTTCAACTCATTATAAACATAATGTCCTGATGGGTTTAACTTTGCCGTCTTTGCGATAAGCAACCAAGCATATGCTGATACATAGTCTTTTCTACTGTTGTAATAAATTTCACCTAACCTGTTTTGTGCATCAAGCGAACCTTTAATAGCGGCTTTAATGTACCATTTTATTGCCTCGTCTACATTTGATGGCTCACCACTCCACCCATAATATAGATCATAATACTCTCCTAAATTATATGCAGCCTGTGCATCTCCATGTTTGGCAGCATCCGTTAGTAGTGGAATTGCCTCCTTATAGTTTCTTAGCTGTGTTCTAAGAAGATTCCCTAGGTTTGTCTTTGCTTTCACATATCCTTTAGACGCAGATTTTCTATACCAAATTATGACTTCTTGGAGCATTTCCTTTTGTTCTACTGGGTGAAAAACAATCGCTCGCGAATCGAACCCTGCTGCAAACAGGGACAACCCGTACCTGTATTGATCCTCTGCTGTTCCTGTCGCGGCCTTCGCCTTAAGCCCCTTAAGGTTGTATAAGTCTTGTTGTATTGGAAGTGTTGATAAAGATGCCCCGCATCCCGTTACAAATAAAGTAAATGCCAAAAAAAGTGTGTTTTTCATTACTCTCTCCTTTTATTTTAAGCCTAACAATCCCAATGGCGGGAAAGTTTTTCCTCATATTTTCCATACATAGGCGGATATTTATTGTCACACGTCCGGGTTGGGTTAAAACCCTCGCCTTCAGGCGAAGGCTTCAGCGTGATATGATTGAATTATGGGAAAGCATTACAGGAAATCGAGCCATAGTGTTTTCAGCATAG
>JAJRWP010000021.1 GCA_021545645.1 Zetaproteobacteria bacterium
ACACCAAATGCACTTCTATGCTGAAAACACTATGGCTCGATTTCCTGTAATGCTTTCCCATAATTCAATCATATCACGCTGAAGCCTTCGCCTGAAGGCGAGGGTTTTAACCCAACCCGGACGTGTGACAATAAATCAACCCGTAACTTCATCCGTTTGGCTACCGCGATCGGATGCCAACAGCACATACACCGCTGGTACGACGAACAACGTGAACAATGTACCGATGGACAGGCCGGTAAAAATCACCAAACCCATCGAATAACGTCCGGCCGCACCCGCGCCGCTGGCCATGACCAGCGGCAACACGCCAAGCACCATGGCCGCCGTGGTCATCAAAATCGGCCGCAAACGCACCCCCGATGCCTCAATAATCGCATCAATTTTACTGCTGCCCGTGCGTTGCAAATCGTTGGCGAATTGCACCATCAGAATACCGTGTTTGCTAATCAGGCCCATCAGCGTCACCAGTCCAACCTGCGTATAGATATTGATGGTGGCAAATCCTAAATTGATAAAAAACAGTGCCCCGAACAACGCCATCGGCACCGACACCAGAATCACCAGCGGATCGCGGAAGCTATTGAACTGAATCGACAGCGCCAAAAACACAATCACGATGGCAAACAACATGGTAAACACAAAACCGCCCGATTCCTGCACAAACTGCCGCGATTGACCGGCAAAATCGACGGCATAACCGCTGGGCGCGACGTCATGCAAGGTCTGGCGCATAAAATTGAGTACCTGCTGCTGTGAAATACCACCGGCATACACACCGGAAATCGTCGCCGAATTCAACTGCTGGAAACGATTGATGGATTCGGGGACCACTTCGTGCGAAATGCTGGCAAAGGTGGACGCCGGAACCATGCTGCCATCTGCGCCACGAATGTAATAATCCAACACCTGTTCAGGATTCAGCCGCGCCGTCTGCGCCACTTGCGGCATCACCCGGTAAGAACGCCCGTCGATGGAAAAATAATTCACATAACCGCCGCCCAAGGCTGCTCCCAAGGCCGCACCGACCTGCTGCTGGGTCAAACCAAGCGTTGCCAACATATCGCGGTCCACCCGCAAGGTGCTTTGCGGTTTGTCGATTTTCAAATCGCTGTCGATAAAGAAAAACATGCCGCTGGCCTGCGCTTTGCCGACCACCTGCTCGGCCACCTTGTTCAGTTTATCGAAACCCTCCGTTGTCTTGATGACAAACTGCAACGGCAAACCACCCGAACCCGGCAAGGATGGAAACTGAAAGGCCGCCACTCTGGCTCCGGCAATACCATTCCATTTTTGCTGCAACACATGCTGCAAATCGGTGGCACTGCGCCCGCGATGCTCCCACGGTGTCAGCAATACGCCGCCGATGCCGCGACTGGTCGTCGGAATGCCGGTTAATTGAAACATTTGATCGTATTCGGGCAGTTCTTTGGCCAGTTTAAACATCTGATCGGCATACACCGCCATCTGCTGCGCCGTCGCATTCGGTGCGCCGACGATTTGCCCGGCCACCAAGCCCTGATCCTCTTGCGGGGCCAGTTCCGCTTTCGAGGTGGCAAACAAATAAACCACGCCGCACAACAATATACCACCCATCACCACCATCACCGGCCATGTTTGCAATGCGCCGGTCAGCCGCCGCCGGTAAGCATTGTGCAAACGGGAAAACTGATGATCGATGAACGCAACCAAACGGTTATCCTGTTGTTTGGGCTTAAACAGCTTGGCGGTCATCATCGGCGATAAACTGAGCGCGACAATCGCCGAAATGGTTACTGCTCCGGCCAATGTGAAGGCGAATTCGCTAAACAGCGCACCGGTCAAGCCGCCCTGAAAACCAATCGGTACATAAGCGGCAATCAGCACCACGGTCATGGCGATAATCGGCCCGCCCAGTTCGCGCGCCGCTAAAATCGCCGCTTCAAACGGCGATTTTCCCTCGTGATGCATATGCCTATCGACATTTTCGACAACAATAATGGCATCGTCCACCACCAATCCGATAGCCAAAACCAGCGCCAACAGGGTAAGCAGATTAATCGTATAACCAAGCGCCATCATTACGAAAAAAGCACCGATCAACGACAACGGAATCGCCACCAGCGGTATGACTACCGCCCGCCAACTGCCGAGAAACAGGAATACCACCAACGCCACAATCAACAACGCCTCGCTCAGCGTTTTGACCACCTCGTCAATCGAGCTGCGAATGAATTTAGTGCCGTCGTAAACAATTTTACCCGTCAGCCCGTGCGGCATTTGCGCCTGAATATCTGGAAAACGGGCGCGAACCCGTTCAATCACTTCCAGCACATTGGCTTCGGGTGTGACTTTGATACCGATAAACACCGATTTCTCGCCGTCGAACGCCGTACTCAAATTATAATCCTCGGCCCCCAGCACCACATTCGCCACATCCGACAAACGCACAATCGCGCCGTCTTTTTCGCGAATCACCAAACGCCGGAATTCCTCCACCGAATGCAGATCGGTAGCCGCATTCAATTCCACACTGACCATCTGCCCCTTGCTCGTACCCAGCGCCGTTAAATAATTATTGGCCGCCATTGCCGTATACACATCGCTGGCCGTAATGCCGTGCGCGGCCATGCGCTGCGGGTCCAGCCACGCGCGCAGCGCGAATTCGCGTGCACCGATAATTTCGGCGCGTTGCACACCTTCGATGCCGTCGAGTTGCGGCTTGACCACACGCAACAGATAATCGGTAACATTATTGTTCGCCAACTGCTTGCTGAAAAAACCCATATACATCGAATCGACGGTTTTGCCGATCTGCACGGTCAGCACCGGCTGCTGCGCCTCTTTAGGCAGGCGGTTGAGTACCGAATTGACCTTGGTATTGATGTCGGTCAGGGCGCGATTGGCATCGTAATTCAGGCGCAGGGTGGCGGAAATCGTCGATGCGCCGCTGCTGCTGATCGACGATAAATAATCAATGCCTTCGGCCTGCGCAATTGCCGTTTCTAGCGGCTGGGTAATAAAACCGGCCACCGTTTTGGCATCGGCACCATAATAAACGGTGCTGATAGTGACCACGGCATTCTGGGTATCCGGAAACTGGCGAATCGGCATCTTCATCATCGCCGCAATACCCATCACCAAAATCAGTAGACTGATGGTTGTCGCCAAAACAGGCCGACGAATAAAAATATCGGTGAATGTCACGGGATTCAGCGCTCCTGCGGGGCCGGCGATATTTCATTGGCCGGTTGCACACGGTTATCAATGACCAGCGGCGTGCCGTTTTTCAGCTTCATCTGGCCGCTGGTCACCAGCCAATCGCCTTCTTCAACACCCGACAGAATCGCCACCTGATCGCCGCGCGTCGGGCCAAGCTTCACAAACGACTGCTGAGCCAATAAAGGAACTTTTTCACCTGCAACTGCACCCTTTGCAGCCGCAGCCTGCCGTTTGGCGATAAATACCGTCGCACCGTAGGCGTTATAGGCAATGGCGGTCTGCGGCAGCGTCAAATAATGCTTCGCTTTGCCGCTTTCCACCTCGACAGAGGCAAACATGCCCGGATAAAGCCGCCCATCACGATTATCGATGCGCCCCTCGATGCGTACATTGCGCGTACTGCTATCCACCACCGAACTGATGGCGGTGATTTTCCCGGTGAACTGTTTTCCGGGCCACGCATCGCTGACAACACGAATAGTCTGAGCTTTGGCAACAGCGCCAATATCCTTCTGCGGCAGGTAAAAATCGACAAACAAAGCGTCGCTATTCTGCAGAGTAGTGATGGCATCCGCCGGATTCACATATTGACCCGGATTAAGCGCCACAATGCCCAAGCGACCGGCAAAGGGAGCGCGGATTCGTTTTTTGGCAATCAGCGCCTTTTGCCGCGCCACCGCCGCCAGACTGCGTGCCAGCGCCGCCTTACTGCTATCGAATTGCGCCTGACTGACGGCTTGCGCTGCAAACTGCCCCGCATCGCGTTTAAAATTCAGCTTCGCCAGCGTTGCATCGGCTTGCAGCGAACGTAATTCGGCCACATCGTCGGCATGATTCAGCTCAATCAGCATATCACCGGCCTTCACCCGTTGCCCGGAATGCACATGCACCACAGATACCATACCGGCCACTTCCGAACTGATTTGCACACCCTGCACAGCGCGCAGGCTGCCGACTGCACGCAATATCGGCTGCCACGGCTGAAAATTCGCCTGCATCGCCGTCACCGTCGCCGGTGGTTGTGCATTGGCGGAAAAATACTGCTGCATCATATAGGCGTTGAATGCCTGATAACCGACGATACCGCCGAACACCACGCCGACAGCAATCAACATCACCAGCATGCGCTTTTTCATCGTAGTCATCTTGCCGTCTGCCATCATTGTATCTCCTTATCGCCGGATACCGATTGATACGCGCCGTCGCGCTGCCACCAGCCGCCGCCCATCGCTTGAAACAACGCCGCCGTATCACTTAGCAACAGCGCTCTGGCCTGCACAACGCCGATATGCGACTGTTGAAACGCCTGTTGTGCATTCAAAAGCGCCAAATAACTGGCCGCGCCCAGCGAAAATTGTTTGTCCACCAGATGCAGCGTCTCGGCGGACAAAGACGCCGCTTTTTCCTGTAGCGCCAGCGTGCGTGCATCCATTTGCAACGCCAGCAGCACATCGGCGACATTCTGAAAGGCTTGCAGTAAAACCTGCCGGTACTGCGCGCGCGCGGCAGCGAAACTGGCCAATGCCTGCCTGCGTTTGGCGGTCAATTCGCCGCCATGAAATAACGGCTGCAACACATTGGAACCAAGCCCCCAAACAGAACTGGCCGGACCGCTCAATAAATCACCGAATTTAACGGCTTCTTTGCCATAATTGGCGCTAATCGTCAGCGAAGGATACAAATTGGCCGTCGCCAGCCCGACTTGCGCGCTGGCCTGATGCAAAATCGCCTCGGCAGCACGAATATCCGGCCGCTGACGCACCAATTCGGAAGGCAGACTGAGCGGCAGTTGTTCCGGCAGATGCAAACTATCCAGCGAAAAATCCGGCATACCCTTGCCGGCAGAGATTTGCTGGCCCGGAAAGCGTCCGGCCAACACCGATATTCGATGTTTTATTTGCACCCGTTGTTTTTCCAAAGGCGGCAATTGCACCTCCGCCTGGGCAAGCAATGTACGCTGATTGAGCACTGCCGACGGGGTGAGCACACCAAGCTTGCCTTGCTGTTCGACAATCGCCAATTGATGACGGGCGTTATCGACGATTTCTTGTGCGGCCTGCAATTGCGATTTCAGAGAAGCCTCGCTAATCGCCGAGGTGACGATATTGGCCGTTAATGCCAGATGCGCCGCTTCCAGTTGATAACCCTGATAATCCACCCCGGCACGCAGCGATTCAAGATAACGCCGCCCTGCACCGAAAAAATCCAACATGTACGACACATTCACCGAAGCGTTGTGCAGGGAATAAATAAAATTACCGCTCTGCCCGAAACTGACCCCGGAAAGGCTACGCCGATCGCTTTTTATCGACCCATCCACCTGCGGATAAAGAATATTCCCGCTCTGCGCGGCATAATCCTCCTGCGCCGCACGCAATGTCGCCTGCGCCGACTGTATATTCGGGCTGTCTTGCAACGCGAGGCGAATCAAATGATCAAGCTCTGTGGATCGATACACCGACCACCACTGCGCCGGAATATCCTTACCGGACACCAGTGTGGGAGCATTTACTGCCGAATGCCCGGCATCCGATTCGGCAGCGGTATAATTTTTCACACTTGGGGCTGGTGGCGATTTGAAATCCGGCCCGACCATGCAAGCACTCAAGTAAAATGGAACCAGCAACAGCGGAACAAATGGAAATCTACGCAGCATCTGCCGCATCCTTGGCTACGGGGCAGGCAAACCATACATGCCCGTCTAAACAAGCCTGCGCCTGCTCCCGGCATGCCGCGAAAACAGCCTGCGGTTCGGCCTCTTGCCAGCCATAACCTTTCAGAAAGTGAATAACATTGGTGGTAAAATGCAGGTAACTGCATGCTTCGTGCTGATCGCCGCCAGCGCGGGCGATACCGGATTGCGCCGTACTGTTCAGACCAACACACAAGCCCCACATGCCGTGATTAAGCAGCATGCCAAGCTCTTCACGGGCGGCAGCATCCATATCAAGTGGGATATTCAAATCGCTGTTCAGCATTTCCATCACCACCGCCTGCGCCATGGTAAAAAAATCGCCATGCAGGCTGTTCAATTGTTGGATACGTTGCGGATTGGCACGCGACCACACCGACGGCATCAACGATAAATTTTGAATTTCAACAAACTGCGGATGATACTGGGCAATCAGCCAGTTGACCGTAAACCCGGTGACAATGCGTTGTATCGGCGAAATATCGGAGGCGATGATGCTGTGATAAATTGCCTTTTCTTCGCGGGTCAACAGCGTAGCGCAGCCCATCAGCACATCTTCCTTGGCGGCAAAATGCGAATAAATCGTACCCATCGCCAGACCGCTGGCCTTGGCCACATCCGACATACGCACGCCGAGAAAACCCTTATCAACAAAAAGCGCCAGTGCCTTTTCGATGATTAATTGCTCGCGCTCCGCTCTTTTTTGTTGTCTGGACATGCCACCCCATCAATATGAATAATATTCGAATATATTATCGATTCTTATTCAATGTCAAGTTTTACCTGCACCGGTGAGTTCAATCGGCATGTCGGCACGCCATCCTCTCCCTTCCACAGCCCGAAAACTGTATTTGGCATGAAGTTATCCCCCGCCGAAAAAACAGATGAATATTTGGGGCTGACACCTGACTTTTAACGAGTTAAGGTGGTCATGTGTACGTAAAGTATTGTAAGTTAAGCAGAAATAAGCAGTTAGAACTGATGAAATACTTCGTCGCGGGTTCAACGGCCAGGGTGGCCGCAGATTTAGCAGG
>JAJRWP010000022.1 GCA_021545645.1 Zetaproteobacteria bacterium
GGCTTCGCCGAGCATTTTTTCTACCCGTGCTGCGTCTGCATCCCGAATGAGCAGGTCGATATCGGTTTGCGGGCGTAGATTTGGTGATGGGTACAATGGTTCGGCAACAGCTTGGCCGCGCAATATCAGCATATCGATGTTGTGTTCTGAAAACAATTGAAGCACGTTGGCCGAGGCGGTTCTGAGTATTAATGTATGTGCTGTTTGTTCGCGCAGGGCGTGTTCGACATGGGGGCGTAGTGGTTCTGTCAGCGCCGGGCTATGTTGTTGCAGGCTGTGCCACAGGCAGGCACCAACGCCTTCGCGCCAGACTGAGGACCAAAAAAACTGATCCAACGGCTGTGTTTTATCCGGCGAAAACCCGCACAGAAGACGGGTGTATTGAGCCCGCAGGGTTTTATCAGTAGGGTTGGCATTGTGCTGCATTGCGGCCTATTATTATCGTATCAGATGGATGAATCCATCGAGGATTTGCAACATGCCTATCGACGACCAGAAAAAAGACCGTTTAAGCACGGATCAACCCGATGAATCGGCGTTGCTTGCCCGCCGTCGTCTGCTCAAGCTCGGTGCTTATATTCCGCCGGCCATTGTTGGTATGGCCATTATCGGTTCCATGTCAAAAACAGCGCATGCCAGCCGTGGTCATGGCGGTACAGTGGGTTCCTGCATGCCTTCCGCTTGTCAGCCTTGTATTGATTCCGATGATGATGACAGCTACAACGGCAAACATCCGCACGACGACGATGTGCGTGCATGCAAAATCGAGAAAACAAAGAAAAAACACCGAGATAAGAGGAAAAAGCACAAAAAGAACAAAAATCATTCCTAGTTACTACATTGCCGAGGTTTTGTTCGCGGCGATATTTTTCTGGTGAGAACAGCTTTGCCCGTCCGATCTTATTCCGACAGTGTGCCGCGCATCCTGCATATGCCGGATGGGAGTTTGATTCTCTGCGAGCCGCTTGACGACGATATTAAAATTACACATGCGGGCATTGGCGAACACATCACTTTGAGCGGTGCATTTGCTCAGCGCATGACGGATTATCTGTCTAAGCCGTCATCAGCAGCCTTGCCACCTTTCGGACCGCTGGTGCGCAGACACCCGTGGCTGGTGGCACTAAAAGATGCACAGCTGATGCAAAGCACTTCGCGCTTGTTGCTGGGCAAAACCCTGGGTATGTTGTTTGTTGAATTAACCGACCGCTGCAACGAGCGTTGCCTGCATTGTTATGCCGAATCGTCGCCTGCCTGTTCGGCGCGTCTGAGCCGCGAAGAAATCAAACGCATCTTGGAAGATGCACGCAAGCTCGGCCAACCGGCAGTACAGTTCACCGGCGGCGATCCGCTGCTGCATCCCGATTTTCTTTTTGCCGTACAGACGGCGCATGCCCTGAATTATCCACTGATTGAGATTTATACCAACGGTTTGGCGCTGAACGAGGCGTTGCTTGAAGCATTGCAACCGTTTCAGCCGCATTTTGCGCTTTCCATTTATGCCCACGACGCGGCTGTACATGATCGTATTACACAAACACCCGGCAGCCTTGAGCGTACCTTGAAGGCCATTCGGCGCATTCAGGCAGCGGAATTACCACTGCGCATCGGTATTATTCTGATGGCTGAAAATCGCGATATGCAAGCCGCGACAATTGACTTTCTGGTCCGTGACATGGGTTTGCATGCCGGGCAAATCGGTGTCGATGTCGTGCGTTCCGCCGGACGCGGCGAATTTATGCAAGATAATCAGCCGGAGGCTGTTTCGGCGCAGCGATTGCATCATAAATCCGAGGTTTCCGACGCCATTGATATGCCTGCGGAAATCGCAACTGAGAATCGGCAACGGCGCGGTAAATTGTGCATTAGTGCCAGCGGTGATGTATTCCCCTGTATTTTTTCACGGCGTGCCAGTCTCGGTAATATCCGCCAGCAGAGTCTTGTTGATATTGTGCAGGCACTGGATTGCCGTCAACAGGCCGTGCCATCGCAAAAACGTTGGCAGCAATGCCGCCAGCGCTTGAGTTGTAGCGATTGTCAAATCATTGCTTATATACTCGGCGATGAGCGCAGTAAATTATCAGATAGCCAAGGAGGCGCGCATGCCGTTACCTGAGTGTCCCGAAAAAATTGCAGAACTGAGCGGCGAGGAATTGGAAGGCTTGGATGAGGTGGTGTATGTACGTCCCGGTGACGGCGCTTGTTTTTCGCTGAATATGACTGCTTCTGCTGTGCTTGAATTATGCAACGGCAAACGCAGCCGTGATGAAATCGCTTACGAAATCAATCGTGCCTTGCAAACCGGCATCGAACAGGCAAAAGCCGATGTTGATAGCATCATCGAGAATTTTGTCGAGTACGGCCTTGTTTATGCCGATGATTCAAACAGCGCCTGAAACAATCAGCGAACCGGCTGCCTTTTGCACATGAATCCATTGCGGCTGGAAATCGCTCATCTTAACGTTGGAATCACCTGTTCGGCCAAGGGTTGCGCTGCCGGTATCGAGGCTCTGACACAGCTATTTAGCCGTTCGACAAATAAAACAAATACGGACTTATCCTTTGTCATTAGCGCGTGCGATGGTGGTATCACATTACATGCGGATGGTGAAAAACTGTGGCAAAGCGATGATGCTGGCGAGGTGGTTGCCGCATTCGAATGGGCTTTTTACAATCGGACGATTGCCGCGTTATATCCGCAATTTTTGTCGTTGCATGCCAGCACATTCGCGCTTGGCGATGCGTGCATCACCTGCGCCGGAAAATCGGGCAGCGGAAAATCCAGCCTATGTACTGCGGCGCTGCTGCACGGCGCAAACTATTTCACCGACGAATACACACTGCTTGATAAGCAGGGGAATATTACGGCTTTTCCCCGGCCATTGCAGTGGGGCGGCACGACGCATCCGGCTTTTGCGCAGCAGGGCATGATTGCATCCGGGCTTTTTTCACAAGGAAGTTACGCTTTTACCGATCATGAAGGCGCGCATGTCGAATCCTTATTGTGGCATGCCAAGCGTGTGGCAAAAAAGCCGATGCCAATGGATTTGCTATTGTTGCCGTGCTTCGATGCTACTGTCGAAAACACGCAAATCGAGCCTCTGCCGCGTAGTCAGGCGCTGCTCGAATTGGCTGCTGAAATGCATCATCAACTGCCGGTGCAGCAGCGTATTCACGAACTGAACCGGCGTCTTCCAGACGGTGTGAATTGTCTGCGTGTGCTGTTTTCCGATGTGCATCAGGCGTGGCAGCAAATCGAATCGCGCGTTAATTAACTCAACGGTTTTTCGCGCTGTTTTTTTGATGCGGCAGTTGCCATGCGGCCAGCAGACCGCACAGCGCTACCACAGCGCATACGATAAACGCGCTGGAAAAATCGGCCATGCCCTCGTGGCGCGTGGCAATCCAACCACAGCCCATAATACCCAGTGCTGTGCCTAGACCGAAACCGGCCGCCGAATACCAGCCCTGAGCACTGGTGCGGCGGTGCGCCGGAGCCAATCGTTGCACCCAAGTGACGGCATTGATATGGAAGGCGGCAAAACTCGCGGCATGCAATAATTGCAGTAAAATCAACCAGATAAGTTCGGTGGTCAGGGCAATGCCCAGCCAGCGCAGTGCGGCCAGCAGCAGGCAGGCGGACAACATCCATGCGGGGGCGATTTCGCCTACCGAACGCGAAAAACGCCACATCAATATGATTTCTGCGAGCACGCCGATGACCCAAAACGCACCGATTTGCCAGCCCGCATACCCGGCCTGCAAAAGATAAAGGCTGAAAAAGCCGTAATAAGCGCCGTGCGAGGCTTGCATCAAAAACCCGACCAACAATAGCCAGAGCAGGGCGCGATTGCTCTTGCCCACTTGTTTGGCCGTATGTTCGATTGTTTCGGCGCGTTCGGGAAAACCGCGTGCCGACAGTGCGGCAACCAGCATTAGTCCGGCCAGCCAGTAGGGGAAATTGCTTGCGTTATTGTCGGCCAACCACAGTCCACCGAGCAAGGAAGCGGCGACAAATCCGATGGAACCCCAAACGCGCAAACGTCCGTAATCCATCAATGCCGCTTCGGAAACGGCAACCGACAAACCATCGGTCAACGGCAATACCGCCGCCCACAGACATCCGAAGGCAAGCACCAGCAGCGCCAGCATCCAGTTTGCATCCGCCCACGGAAACAGTAGCGCCAGTGCTGCAGCGGCTAGCGAGGAAAACAGAATGAAATATCCCGGATTGCGGCTTTTATCCAGTGCCAGTCCAGCAATCGGCGGAGCCAGTACCTTGGCCACCGAAAGCAGGCCGGTGAATACACCGATGGCGGCCACATCCAATCCGCGCCCAGCCAGATAGACGGGAAAAAACGGCAGCACAATACCCATAGCAGCAAAATATGCGGCATAAAAAAGGCGGATGTGGTACAGGGACGAAACGGAAACCATGATGTCGGAACCCTAACCGCTCTGCTCGAGCAAACCATCACTTGCAGAGGCGCGTTTTTTGCCGGACAGTTGCGGTATGCGA
>JAJRWP010000023.1 GCA_021545645.1 Zetaproteobacteria bacterium
ACAGATTCAAGCAAATGAATATCGGCTTGCAGGCTATGGCCGTAGGTGCGTATCGGCTTGTGCAAATCGTCGCGCAGCAGCGCCACATGCGGATGTTCGTGATTCAATACAGCACAGCCGTAAAACGGAACGGAGGCGACAAACTGGCGAAAAGCATCCATTAAATGCTCAAAATCGCCATAATGATCGAGATGTTCCGGGTCGATATTGCTGACCACGGCAATCACCGGCGATAAATGCAGAAAAGAACCATCGCTCTCATCAGCTTCGGCAACCAGATACGGACTCTCCCCCAAGCGCGCATTATCGCCGCTGGCAATCAAACGCCCGCCAATCACATACGTCGGATCCAGCCCCGCCTCTTCCATGCCGTGCGCAATCAGCGAGGTAATGGTCGTCTTTCCGTGACTACCGGCCACGGCAATGCCTTGTTTCATACGCATCAATTCGGCGAGCATTTCGGCGCGCGGAATCACCGGAATGCCCTGCGTTCCGGCTTCGAGAAGTTCAGGGTTATCGGCAGAAATTGCCGATGAAACCACCACCACCTGCGCCTCACCCAACTGACCGGCGGCATGGCCGACAAACACCTGAATCCCCAAGCCGCGCAAGCGTTCGACATTGGCGCTCTGTGCCGCATCCGAGCCTTGCACGGTGAAGCCCTGATTGTGCAGCACCTCGGCAATACCGCTCATGCCGATGCCTCCGATGCCGGTGAAATGAATGCATTGCACGCGCCCCTTCATGCCGGGACCTCCAGCCAGCGTCCGAGCATATCGAGCATGCGTTTTTCGCTGTCTTGCGGCTGCGCCGTGCCTGCGGCTTTGCTCATCCGGGCAAGTTTGTTTTGCGCAAACAACAACGCGGCAATATTTTTTGCCAGTGTTTCTGCAGATAAATCGCCTTGTGCCACGACAACCGCCCCGCCCACCGAAGCAAGCGCCTGCGCATTATGAAATTGATGATTATCCGCAGCATGCGGCAACGGCACAAAAATCGCCGGTAACCCGACCGCCGCCGCTTCACACACCGTCATCGCCCCGGCGCGCGCCAGCAACAAATCGCCATCGGCATACAACGCCGGCATATCACGGCAAAAATCGAGCACCTGCGCATCCACACCGGCTGCGGCATAAGCCGCTTGCAATGCTTGCACCCGCTGCTGCGAACCGGCCACATGCGTCACCTGAAAATCATGTCCGTCGCCGCGCAGCAAACGACAAGCGGCAGGCAGTGTTTCGTTAAACACCTGCGCCCCCTGCGATCCGCCCAGCACAATCAGTCGCGGCGGCTGATGCGCCTGCCAGTTTACGGCGCGAATAGCATTGGCCACCAGATTGCCGGTAAAGCAAGTTTTGTCTTCCGGCAAGTAACGCGCGGCATCGGCAAAACCGAGCATCATCGACCGGCAAAAACGAATCAACTTGCGATTCACCATGCCCGGAACTGCATTTTGTTCGTAAAGCACCACCGGAATACGCCCAAGAACGGCAGCCAATACCCCGGCCACACTGGCATAGCCGCCAACACCGACCACCAAATGCGGCCGTTGCAATCGCGAATGCCTGCGAATACAAAGCACCGCACGCGGCAATTCCCAGAGCAAGACACGCAGTTTCTGCAATAGCCCCGCGCCCTGCACGCTATGCATGCCGAGCAGCAACACCGATTCGCCGCGTTCGGGCAGCAATTTGGCCTCCAATCCGCGCTCAGCACCGATAAATGTCACGTCAACCCCGGCCCAACGCCTGCGCACCGCTTCGGCCAAAGCCAGCGCTGGAAACACATGTCCGCCCGTGCCGCCGCCGGCAATACACAAATACCGCTGCGCGCCGTTCATCGTCGTGCTCCGCTACGGCCTGATTCGTAATGCGCATTGTGCGGCTGATGGCGTTGTACCGAAAAAATCAAACCGAGCAGAATGCACGTGCCGAACAACGCACTGCCGCCGTACGACATCAGCGGCATCGGCATTCCCTTGGTCGGCATCACACCCATCGCCGCACCGAGATTGATGAAAAACGTCGTCGCCAGCAGGGTCACGCAACCGACGACGATCAAGCGTTGGAAGGTATCACTAACCTGCCGCGCCAAGGCCATGCCGCGCCACAGCAGCAATCCAAAAATAAGAATCAGCGCCAGCATGCCGAGTAAGCCCAATTCTTCGCCAATCACCGCACTGATAAAATCGGTAAACGGCTCCGGCAAATAAAACAACTTCTGCACACCCTGCCCCAACCCAACGCCGTGCAGGCCGCCCGTACCGAAGGCAATCATCGACTGCACCAGCTGATAACCGCTGCCCAACGAATCGGCAAAAGGGTCGGCAAAACTAAGCAGCCGTTTCACACGGTACGGCTCAGCCAACATAATAGCCAAGCCCAACGGCAGTACACTGGCCATCATCAGCAACAAATGGCGCAGCGGTACACCGCCGACAAACCACATGGCAATACACAATGCCACCAATAGGGCGGAACTGCCGAAATCGGGCTGCAACAGCAACAGCAGCACGGCCATACCGAGCACCACCAGCATCGGAGCCAAACCCGTCGAGAATCGTTTCAAACGATCCGGAAACGCCGCCATATAGTAAGCCATATAAATCACAATCACCGGCTTGACCAATTCCACCGGCTGCAAGGTGAGGCCGAAAAACGAATACCAGCGCCGCGCGCCGTTGATTTCAGAACCAATCCCCGGAATCAGCACCAATAGCATCAACAACAAGGCCATGCCCAATATCGGCATCACCATGCTGCGCCACCAATCCACTTCAATGCGCGATACCGCCCACATCAGCAGCAAACCGACCGGCACATACACCATCCAGTGTCCGATAATACGGTAGGCATCGCCATAACGTACCGCCGAAATACTCATGCTGGCGCTGGCCACCATCAACAGGCTGCTGGCCAGCATAATCAACACACAGCCCAACATCAGCGGGTCGAAAGGCGCGAGGCGCTTGATTGCCGTCGTCATGCCGCTTTCTCCAACACCGCAACAGCAGCCGTAAAACATAAACCCCGCTCTGCATAATTCGAAAATTGATCCATGCTTGCCGCCGCCGGACTCAGCAATACCGGCAACGACAGATCGTTTTTTGCCGCATGCGCCACCGCATCGTTCATATCTGGCATCACCTGATAATCAATGCCTGCCTTTTCAAGCAATTCAACAAATGCCTGCGGCTCTTTGCCAATCACAAATGCCTGCGCCACATGCGCGCGCACGGCAGCAAGCATCGGCAGCACATCCACGCCCTTGGTCAAACCGCCGCAAATCCAAATCACCTGATCGAACGAATTCAGTGCCGCCACCGCCGCATCGGGATTTGTCGCCTTGGAATCGTTATACCACGGTTTTCCGGCATGCTGACCGACATAACGCAGGCGATGATCCAAGCCCCGGAATGCTGTCAGCAACTCGCGAATCACTGCCTGAGATACACCAAAATCAGCCGCCGCCTGCGCTGCAACAGCCAGATTCATATGCTGGTGTTCGCCGCGTACCATCACCTGATCTATAGCCACTTCGTGGCTGCTGCCGTCGGTAGCCGTCCAGAAAATCCGCCGCTGATCAGGCGCGCCGAGCAGACCCGCTCCGGCTTGTGTCACGTCTTGCACTTGCCCGAAGCGGCACACGCGCACGCTGCGTTTTTGTAAATCAGCGGCCAAATCATCCCAACATGCGTCCACCGGCAACATCGCCGCATCGCCTTCGCCCTGCGCAGCGAAAATACGCAGCTTGGCCGCTTCGTAAGTCTGCATATCGGCATGCATATCGGCATGATCGGGCTGCACATTGAGCAATGCAGCCCAGCGCGGGCGAATGCTCTGGCAACGTTCCAGCTGAAAACTGGACAATTCCAGTACCGCACGCGGCGATACCGTCTTTTGAGCCAACATATCAAGCATCGGAATACCGATATTACCACCGATTTCCACGCCGCCGGGCAACACTTCCAACAATTGCCCCATCACATGCACCACCGTGCTTTTGCCGTTGGTACCGGTCACTGCCAGCAAATCACCGCTATAGTGTTCACGGAATAAATCCAAATCGCCAAGCATCTGCACTCCGCTTTGCCGCGCGGCCAGCAGCGCCGGGTGCTGCCAAGCAATACCCGGGCTGACAATCATCCGGCTAAACTTCTTCAATTCCCGCGCATGCAACGGACCGCTGCGCAGCGCGCCGTGAATATCTTCCGGTAAGGATTGTAATTTTTCATCGAAGGCGACATAAGTCACGCCGCGCGCATCAAAAAAGCGCGCCACCGAACAGCCGGTGCGGCCCATACCGATAATGGCCGTATCGGGAGAAGTCTTTTTGCCAAGCATCAGCGTATTTTCAGGGTGGACAAGGCCACCAGCGCCAGCAATAGGGATATAATCCAAAAACGGACAATGACTTTCGGTTCGGCCCAGCCCTTCAATTCGAAATGGTGGTGAATCGGGGCCATACGGAATACCCGTTTGCCGGTTAATTTAAACGACGCCACCTGCACAATCACGCTGACCGCCTCAAGCACGAACAGGCCACCGGCAATGGCCAGCAGAAACTGCTGATGCACGGCACTGGCGACAAAACCCAACGCACCGCCCAACGCCAAGGCCCCGACATCACCCATAAACACTTGCGCCGGATAGGTATTGAACCACAGAAAACCGAGACAAGCACCAACCATTGCACCACAGAATATCGTCAATTCACTGGCCCCCGGCACATGCGGAATCAGCAAATATGCGGCAAAATTCACATGCCCCGACAGATATACGACCACCGCCAGTGCAATAGCCACCATGAATGTCGGCGCTACAGCCAAACCGTCCAAACCATCGGTCAAATTCACCGCATTGGAACTGCCGACCAATACCAGCACAACAAAGGGGACATACCACATACCCATATCCCATTGCGTCTTGAAAAAAGGAACATCCACCACCGGATCGGTGAGCTGCACCAGACCAACCGCCGCCACACCACCGATCAACACCTGCAAAAGCAGCTTCCAGCGCCCGGCCAAACCCTTGGGATCGGCGCGAATGATTTTCAGGTAATCGTCATACCAACCAATCAAGCCGTAACCCAGCGTCACAAACAACGCCAGCCAAATAAATGCATTGGTCACATCCGCCCACAACAGTGTCGAAATCGTCAATACCAATAGAATCAGCGTACCGCCCATGGTCGGCGTTCCCGCCTTGGCCAGATGGCTAATCGGCCCATCCTGACGAATCGGTTGCCCCTTAACCTGATAACGCTTCATGCGGCGAATAAAACTCGGCCCGAGAATCCAGCACAGCACCAGCGCGGTAATCAACGCATACACCGTGCGAAAGGTGATATATTGAAACAGATTGAAGACCGGATACTGATCGGCCAGCGGAAACAGCAGATTATACAGCATGACCATCTCCCTTCAGGCCGTTCACCACCTGCTCCATCTGCATGCAGCGACTGCCCTTGACCAGCAGCACATCATTCGGCCCTAAATCCATGCCGCGCAACTTGGCCAAGGCCTGTTCGGCATCATTCAAATGGCAAACTTCGTCATGTTGTGCCGCCAAAGCCTGCATCTGCTCGCCAACGGCAAACACCACATCCATATCGTGAACATCCAATTCAGCATGCAGGCGCGCTGCATCCTCGCCCAACTCGGCCATATCGCCGAGTACCGCGATTCGCCGACCCGTCATCTTGCGTAAAGTATGCAAAGCCGCCGCCATCGACGCCGGATTGGCATTATAACTGTCATCAAGCATCAAACAGCCACCGATCCCGTCAACACAGTGCATGCGCCCGCTTACCGCCTGCCAATCCGCCAATGCTGCAGCAATCGTTTGCAACGATTCGATACCGAGACGGCTGAGCACCGTCGCCGCCAGCGCCGCATCCTGCGCCCAATGCACGGCCGGTAATCCCACCGCAAACGATGCACGGTCTTCGCCGCGAATCAGAGTGATTTTTTCGCCGTCCATCTGCCATTGCACAATCGACGCATCGTTATTGTCCATATCTAAAATCGCGCCATGCACATCAGGCAACCATGCAGCAACACCGTAACCGAGCACCGCGCAAGCTTTTTCCGCCCGGTAATCAAGCAAAACACCCTTCTCTCTAGCAACATCGCGAATGCCGCCCAATCCTTCGGCATGTGCCGCCGAGACACCGGTAATCACCGCCACATCAGGGCGTACCATCGCCGCCAGCCGGGCCATTTCACCGCGTTCGCTGACCCCGCATTCGACTAGGGCCACCTCGGCATCCGCATCGATAGCCAGCAGTGTCTGCGGTACCCCAATCAGATTGTTGTCGTTGGCCCGCGTCGCCGACACGCGTACACCCTCTTTTTGCAACACATGCTGCAACATCGAACGCAAGGTGGTTTTGCCGTACGAACCGGTAATAGCCACCACCTTGGCAGACAACTTCGCCCGCCACGCACCGGCAATATCGGCAAACGCCTGTTCGGTATCCGCCACTTCTAAATACGGCACGGAATAAGCCTGCCAAGATTGCATGGCTGCAGCATCGCCGATGAACATTGCAGCGCCCGCACGCACAGCATCGGCAGCAAATGCATGCCCGTCGAAACGCGGCCCGCGCAACGCTAAAAATGCATCGCCATGGCGCAGCGAACGCGTATCGGTGCTAACACCACGAATCCAATCGGGCACTGCGCCGTGCCAGCGGCCAGCGGTACAGGATTGCAATTCGACACCGCTCATCCGCATGCCCTGAATTCCATCACACCCGATTTTGCATGCAGCGCCGCAGCCGCTTCTGCCGCATCACTCCACGGCATCCGTTTACCGTCAATATCCATATACGATTCATGGCCCTTACCGGCAATCAACAGCACATCGCCAAGCCGCATATCGTCAATCGCCGCTGCAATCGCCTGCGCCCGGTCCAATTGCAAATGCACCTCCGCCGGATACGGATGCGGCATACCGGACTCGATTTCAGTGGCAATCACTTCGGGCAATTCACCGCGCGGATTATCCGAAGTCAACCACACCACATCGGCCAGCCGCGTGGCAATCTCGCCCATTTGCGGCCTTTTTTCGCGGTCCCGCTCGCCACCGCAGCCAAATACCAGTATCAAACGATCCTCGCTAAACTGGCGTGCCGCCTGCAACGCACAGGCCAGCGCTTCCGGAGTGTGCGCATAATCAATAAACACCTGCCAGCGATCGATATTCATCGCCTGCATGCGTCCCGGCGGCGCGCTGATGCCATCAAGCAATCGGGGCAATTCATTGATCGTCAGTCCGCTCTGCAAGAGCAGCAATGCCGTACAAGCCATATTTTCGGCATGGAAATTACCCACAGGAATATCGCCAATGCATACTTCGCCACTGTGTTCTGCTATTTTTCCGGTAAGCGACGGCTGACACAAGCGCAATATGCCCGGCAACTCTTGCTCCCATGCCAAATCAACATCGTCACGAAACAAGCCACGTCCGAAACGCAACGCCCCATCCGGTAAGCGCTGCGCAACACCAAGATCATCGGCATTACCAAGCACAGTCCCGCCCTTTTCTGCCACCGCCTCAAGAAAAGATGCCTTAATCGCAGCATACGTCTTAAAACCGCCGTGATCCTGCAAATGATCGTGCCCCAATGTCGTCCACGCAGCATGCGAAAATGGCAAACCGGCAATACGCTGCTGAACAATCCCGTGCGATGAAACCTCGCACACCATAGCCTTGACATCCGCCTGCACCGCCGCACAAAGCAGCGCGTGCAAACTCAACAACGACGGCGTGGTATTGCCGATGTCGATCACCTCGCCACCATCGCGAATCCAACCCAGCGTACCGATGCTCCATACCTTGCCGAAACGCCGCCGCAAGGCTTCGCGCAGCATCCATGTCACGCTAGTTTTTCCGTCCGTGCCGGTAATACCGAACATGCGGACGACACTCGCCTCTGTCCCAAACCAGCGGCGCAGTAGAATTCCCGCAGCCTGCATATCGGCCAATGCCAAATGCGCAACAGGCACATCCAAACCGCGCAGACCGACTGAAATCACACAACTTGCGCCGCGTTCAACCGCCTGTGCGACAAATCCCTGCGCCTTGTCCAACGCCCGTGGTAAGCATAAAAACGCATCGCCATTTTGCACCTGACGCGAATCGTCGCAGACCCTGCACACCTCGGCATCGCCATGCAGCGTGTCCAAACTGCCTGCAGCGCCAGCAAGCTCGCGCAAGCTGCGTTGCGGGCGCACAAAATAATCGCTCAACACATCAATCATCGAGCCAAACCTCCAGCGTGCCGCCTTCGCCGATGCGGCTAAGCGCCACCGGCTTCTGACGAACTACCCAACCGCTGCCATGCACTCGCAACGGATAACCACCGCGCATAGCAATGCGGCGAACATCGCGCAGCGATTGGCCGTAAAGTTGCGGTACTTCACCCGCACCGCCGATACTGACCTTCGCATGCACGGCAACCGGTACATGCTGCCATTGCTGCGTTTCCATTTGCGGCGGCACGCCAAGATAAGGCAACGCAGCCGCCGCAATTCTACGGAATATCGGCGCTGCCACTGTGCCGCCGTAAATGCTCTTCTGCGGCTCGTCAACGATGACGGCAATCACCAATTGCGGATCATCAGCAGGTATTGCACCGGCAAATACCGCGATGTACTTGCCCTTTGCATAACCGCCGCGCCTGCCCGGCTTCTGTGCCGTGCCCGTTTTTCCGGCCACGCGATAACCAGCAGGCACGGCATTCGCACCCGTACCTTCAGGGCTGGCCGCATGCACCAACATACGCATCACCGAATGCGCGATTTGTTCACTCATCACCCGATAAGACGGCTCACTATCCCTGCCTTGAATCAGCTTCGGACTGACATGCATCCCGCCATTGGCCAGAACGGAAAATGCCGTTGCAAGCTGCAACGGCGTGATGGCAATGCCTTGACCAAACGCAATGGTGGCGGTTTCGACCGGACCCCAGCGCCCGAGTGGCGGCACAATTCCCGGCGATTCGCCGCTTAATCCGATACCGGCACGTCGTCCTAGACCCACCGCCTCAAGCATGTCGTACAATTTCGTCGGACCAATATCCAACGCCACCTTGGCTGCGCAAATATTACTGGAACGGGCAAGCAGACCGGTCATATCCAACCAACCTTCGGGATGCACGTCGTGAATCACATAATCGGCAACACGATAATTGCCGTTTTCACAATAAATTAGCGAATCCCGCTTCCATTGACCTGTTTTCAAAGCCGCCGCTACGGCAAAGGGCTTGAGTACCGAACCAGGCTCGAACACATCGGTGACTGCCCGGTTGCGCCACTGGCCGGGCTTGAACTTGCGGTAATTGTTCGGATTAAATCCCGGCCAACTGGCCATCGCCAACACCGCCCCGTCCTGCGGCCGCATGACCACCACCGAACCGCCCTTGGCATGTTGCGTACGAATACCTTCGACCAATGCTGCATAGGCCATGCTTTGCAAGGTTGCATCCAGATACAATGTCAGCTGATCGCCCATTTTC
This sequence comes from Zetaproteobacteria bacterium, assembly GCA_021545645.1. Lineage (GTDB taxonomy): Bacteria > Pseudomonadota > Zetaproteobacteria > Mariprofundales > Mariprofundaceae > UBA1543. The sequence continues at coordinate 9,526 of JAJRWP010000023.1, forward strand.
GGCTCGCTCAACCAATATGCACCCGGCAACGACCGGCCACGCGCATCGCGGCGCACATGTTTGCGCCCGGATTGACCAGTTAAAATATCGTTCTGGCTGTGCTCCAAGCCCTCCAAGCCGCGTCCGTCAATTCCGACAAAACCAAGCAAATGCCCGGTCGCCGGGCCCAACGGGTTGAAACGCTGCCATTCAGTTTCCTGACGAACACCGGGGATTTCCAATGCCGCAACCGCCCGCGCTTTGGCCGGATCGATCTGCCGTGCCAGCCAAACAAAACCCGAACGCTGCAAACGCGACTTTAAACGTGAAACCGGCATATCCAATGCAGATGCCAATTCGCCAATCCTGTTTTTCGGCACATCGCGTCCGATAGCTGCAATCGACGGCACTTGAATACTCTCGGCGAGAATGCGTCCGTTGGCATCCAGTACCGGCCCGCGCGGCGCTTGCACCGTGTATTGGCGTTCCCGCTGATTTTCGGCCAATTGACTCAGCTTTTCCGATTGCGCCCATTGCAAATCGACAGCACGAATCGTCAACAGCACCAGCGCTAGCACAAAACAAGCCGTCAACGCCTCGATGCGGCGATGGAAATAGGTGTCCGTCTTGTTCACCGATGTACCACCTGCATCGCTGCCGGTGGCCGCATGCCAAGCTCGTTCACCGCCACACGGCGCAAACGATCCGGACGGGTCAGCGTCGCCAACTCAATATTCATGCGGCTGATTTCATCTTCCAACTGACGCAC
>JAJRWP010000024.1 GCA_021545645.1 Zetaproteobacteria bacterium
CCTCTTCGCAGCTGCTTGCCGCCCCCAAAAATTCAATCAGCGCATACTTATCCATTGCCAACTCAAGACCTTTGAGTATACAGACATCATCATCAATTAAGACAACTCCAAATGAGATGGCGAACCCCTCCTAATCTGCGCTAACAAGCCTTGAGCCGACCCCAAACAGTTCAAGGCAACAACAAAAACCTGCCGCAGATGACACTTTCCTCAGTCTGTACTATGCAAGTCCCTGCACAGATTGAAAAGCCTTTTTTACTGTCGGTCAGCAACTATTTATATACCTCATATTCAGCTTCAAATACAACCGCAAGCTACAAGCTGATGCAAATAACATCCGTTTCACGCAGCATACGCCAATGAATACAAGTCGTGCCGCCGATAAAGTCGGAATCAAGCTGCTGTTGCTTACTGTATTGGTCACTGTCGCTGTCTTCGCATGGACCAGCAGCCAATACAAAACGGATAACACGCATCGCGATACATGGGTGGATAGCACAGGAAATTTGCATGTATTGGGCATTACCCTGCAAGAAACCACGCTGCGCCAAGCCGAATCCCTTTTGCAAAGCCGCAGCGACACCGCCCTATATATATATCCACGCGAACATCCTTCCGCTGGCATGACATTGGAGGCATTTTTTCCGGCCATCGCCGATCATTCGAAGGTCATTCTGCTGCTTGATACGGACACCGACCTACTGCACGACATCGAAACCCGCGCCACGCGGCCACATTTATACCCGAATAAAGTCGCGCGCATGAATCTTTCGCCGCAAGATCATAAACTGGCGCAGCAACTCACGGTGCGCGAGTTAACATTGATTCCCAGCGTCTCGCTTAACAGAAAAAATATTGAAGCCCGCTTCGGCAAGGCCAATCGCGAAGAAACCCTGCCAGACGGCGGACTTAAACTGCTGTTCGCCGATCTGCAATTGGAAGCTGTACTGGCCGAAGATAAGGTAACACGTCTGCATTTTTCCAATCCTGCAAAGCACTAACCAACACTGCGGAAGAAAGCATATCCGGCAATACCTGTTGCTGCACATGCCGCATATCGTGCATGCCAAGGCCGCGCAACATGGTCAGCACTGCGAGTGCAGCAACCAGTACTGCCGCGAATTTTAGCAAACGGGCGCGCGATGTAGCACTTATTTTACCTAAAACCAGCGGTGCCAACAGCATTGCCGGCACTGTGCCAAGACCAAAAAACAGCATCATTAAAAACGCATCCCAGACATGCGCAGATGCCACAGCCATCACCAACGCCGCATACACCAAACCGCAGGGCAACAAGCCGTTGGCCATTCCGAGTAACAACCAACCGCGCGAACGGGCATGCTGTGCGGCATGGCGTACAAGCCTGCCCAAGCCAAGGTAGCGATTCGCCGCCGCCGTGATACGCGTCAAGGGATCGGGCAGCCAACCACCCAGATTCAACGCAAAAAACAGCATCGCCAGACCGGCAAATACCGCCAAGCTGCGCTGCAACCATGCACCGCCGATGCCGACCAGCCCCATACCGCCCAATCCGGCCAGTAAACCGAGCAAAGCATACGTCGCCACCCTTCCCGCCTGATAGGTGACAAGACCACGCCACCAGATTGCCGGACGACTTAACGATAAAGCCGCCACAAGACCGCCGCACATGCCAATGCAATGCAAGCTACCGATAAAACCCATGCCCAACATCAGCCACAAGCTCTGCACGTCTACCTCAGCCATCGGAATGGAAATCAAACAAAGATTGCATCATGCTTTCGGGCCGTCGTCGGCATCCGGTTTCTTCGTATCCGCATTGTTTGTGTCCCGATTGTTCACATTCAGCTTGTTTTCGCCTAAATCGTCGTCATCAAGAATGCGGTGCGCCGGGCCTTCCATATCATCGTATTGACCGCTACGCACCGCCCAGAAGAAAACCAGCACACTGACCAAACCCAGCAAAATCATCCCCGGAATCAATCCGTAAATCACACTCATGCGCATCTCCTGTCGTCAGCAGGCAATTCAACACCAATGGCGCAGCGCTGCAAGCCCTAAGGCAGGGCATACCTTATATCAAACCCATAATCTTTACATGCGGTGGTGATTGACATGCATCGCCTATCTGTATATAAATTGCATTCTAAATACATCTTATAGGAGTTCATATGAAAAAAACACTTCTGCTCATCTCATCCCTTGCCATCATGACAATCGGCTTAGCGGCAAATGCCGACGCCGGTCCGGAAAGCAGATGCAAGGGATGCCATACCTTCAATCAGGGCGGTAAACATAAAACAGGCCCGAATCTATTCGCTATTGTCGGCAAAAAGGCAGGCAGCACGGACTTTAAAAAATACGGCAAATCACTGAAAAATGCCGACTGGGTCTGGGATGAAGACAATCTTAAAGCTTGGGTTTGCGACTCCAAAAAGGCCATCAAGGAACTAACCGGTGATGATCATGCCAAAACAAAAATGGGCAAGCAAAAGAAATGCGGCGACAAAGCTGAAGCCGTGGTTGCCTTTCTTAAAGGCCTGAAATAAAGCCAAGAGGCAGTTCAAAGCCGCAGCGCCCGCAACACCTAGCCCCGCAAAGTCTTCCCTCCCCCGGAAGTAAGGCGTCTGACTTCGGTCAGGCGTCTTTTTTATGTTGCGACCTTTTTTGTCCTGCGGAACATGATACCGGGGCAACATATCGGCAGCGCCGCCGGATAAGCACCGCATTACCAATCACCAGCAACGAACTCACCGGCATGGCAATCGCCGCAAACACAGGCGTCACCAACGCCGCCATCGCCAAGGGAACCAGCAACAAATTATAAGCCAGCGACAATCCGAGATTTTGACGCACTGTTTTCAATGTCTGCCGCCCGAGCATCAGCGCATACAATACCTTATCGATGTCCGAACTCATCAACACGACATCGGCGGATTCCAACGACACATCGGCCCCGGAACCCATGGCGATACTGACATCGGCAACCGCCAGCGCCGGCGCATCGTTCACCCCATCGCCAACCATCAACACCTTTTTTCCCTGTTCGCGCAACTGCATCACCGCCTGCGCCTTTTCCTCAGGCAAGACCCCGGCCACCACCTGCATATCGCCAAGTTTTTGCTGCACACAGGCCGCCGCCTGCTCGGAATCACCGGTCAGCAAGCTCACGCCGATACCTTCGCGATGCAAAATTGCGACAACTTCCGCCGCCCCGTCGCGAAGTTTGTCCTGCAAATGAATAAAACCGGACAATTGCCCATCCACTGCCAGCCAAACGCAAATCCCCATATCCGCCTCAATACGCTGCCGAACACGCAGCTGGTCGGCAGTGAGCGAAATCCCGTTTTCCACCAATAAACGCGCATTGCCCAAACACAAAGATTTGCCCTGCACATCGCCGCGAACACCCATGCCGGGCACGGATTGCAGGGCTGTTGCGGGTAGAAATTCCAACTTGCGCCGTTCCGCCTCATCGGTAATGGCACGCGACAAGGGATGCGGGAAATGCCGCTCTATCGCCGCCGCCAGTTGCAACACCTCGTCGCTACCCATATCTCCAAACACGGATGCGCATTCGATCACACGCATGCGCCCCTCGGTCAACGTCCCTGTTTTATCGAACACCACATGATCAATCTCGGACAATCGTTCCAGCGCCTCGCCGTTGCGCACCAACACCCCGGCGCGCGCGCCGACCCCCGAACTGACGGCAATGGCCATCGGCGTTGCCAAACCGAGCGCACACGGGCAGGTGATAATCAACACCGCCGCCGCCGCAAGCAAAGCTGTATCGACATCTTGGCGCAACCAGTAAACAAAAGTTAGTGCGGCAAGACCAAGGGTGGCGGCGACAAACCACGGCACAATCCGGTCAGCCAGCCGTTGCACCCGCGCCTTGCTGCCCTGCGCGGCTTCGACCAAATGAATGATGCGCGCCAGCATCGTACCGCCACCCACCTGCCGAACAACGACCACCAACGGCGCATCGAGATTCACCGTCCCCGCCGCCACCGCATCGCCTGTTTTTTTATGCACTGGCATTGATTCGCCGGTCAGCATCGATTCGTCGAGATGGCTCTCACCTTCCATCACCTCGCCATCGGCAGGCAGTTTATCGCCTGCGCGAACCAACACCCGGTCACCGGCAACAAGCTTGCGAATCGCCACCCGCTGTTCACCGTCCACTGTTAAAAGAGTGGCCATACGCGGCTGCAATTCCATCAAGCGCAACGATGCCGAAGAAGCATTCCTGCGCGCCAGCGCCTCCAGATAACGGCCAAGCAGAATTACGAACAAAAACGTCACCACGGTATCGAAATACACATGCTCGCCGTGATTTATCGTCTGCCACAGGGAATAGGCGAAGGTTACCGACGCACCGATGGCAATCGGCAAATCCATACTCAGGCGCAAACGCATCAAACCACGCCATGCGGAGCTAAGAAACGGCCCGCCGGAATACACCAGCACCGGCGTAGCGATGGCGAAGCTGACCCAATGAAAGAAATTCCGGTATTCGGCGCTGATGCTGGAAAATGCTCCGGCATACAGGGCGATGGAAATCCACATGATATTCATCGCCCCGAAAGCGGCAAAACCCATGCGGAAAAGCAGGCTGCGATTCTGCCGTTTCTGCTGCCCTTCGGCGGCTTCCTGATTGTACGGCAGTGCCGCATAACCGAGCGCCGCCAAGCGCTGCACAATCGCAGACAATTGCACCTGCCCCGCTTTCCACACCACACGCAGCCGCTGGCGGGCCAGATTCACCTCGGCGAATTCAATGCCGGGCAGGGCTTTGAGTCCTTTTTCAATCAGCCAGATACAAGCTGCGCAATGAATTCCCTCAACCAGCAGCAGCGCTTCTCTGCGCCCGTTCGCATGCTGGAGAACCATATCCTGCTGCACTTCATGCAAATCGTATTGATCCATATCCGCAGGCATATCGGGTGGTGGTGTCAGTTCCGCTTCGCGTTGCTGTACGCGGGCATAAAAATCATCCAATCCGGCATCGTGAATCGCTTGACAAACATTAAGGCATCCGCTGCAACAAAAAGCATATTCCGTATCCGCCACCATGCCCCGGCAAGCCGTTGCACCGTCGGCGGACAGGCCGCAATGATGGCAATCTGTCCCGCTTAGACAACCTGTCGTGCTTACGGGCGTGCTATCACTTTTCGACAAAAATTCGCTGGGCGGTATCGTATTGATGTTCGCCGGAAGAAATCTTGGCAATCAAATCCCACTTGCCCGGTTGCGGAAAACGCAACGAACCGACAAAAGTCCCCGAATCCGCATAGCTTAGTGTGGTGCGGAAATCGTCATCGGCATTGCTGGGCCGATAGGCATACAGGGTCACCTCGCCGGAATGTACCGGTTTGCCTTGATGATCAAGCACATACAAGCGGTAGGTTTGTGTCTGATTCAGTTTGGCATGCTGCGGTGCCAACAATTGCAAACGCCAAGCATTCACCGCCTCCTGTCGGCGGATTTTCTGATCGTGAAAATAGCTCTTTCCCTTTTCGTAATAATCCTTGACCACCAAGGCCGGTGGCGACCAAAAAGCATAACTGATAAACGCAATATTCACCGTTACAGTCACCGCAACCACAGCAAGCACACCGCGCAACCACGGGTTTCTCAAATCGTCTTTAAGCTCATCGCTAAACATCGCTCACCGCCTGTCCGGTTTTTTTATCGCCAATCATCCATAGCCGCCTATTTTCTTGGACCAATAAATACCGTGCCCTTTTCGAGCCTGATCTTATCAGCAGGATCAACGCTCTCAAGCACAAAGCGAATCTTCGTGTCTTCCTTTTTTAACAACGACGGCATGGCGCGCAAATACACATGGAAGCGGTTGAGCTTGCCGGCATGCAAGACAATCTCGTCGCCATCATTCATCCTTATTTTGATGCTCGGCAGACCCGTCACACGCAAATGCAGATGCATATTCTTAGGCGTCTTGTTCACCGCCTTGATTGTGTATTTATTTTGGATGCTGCCGTCCGACATCTGCAAATACAGCGGTTGCCGTTCATGCACAATAGACAATTCCACCGGCGGAATATGCGTCAAACCATAAGCAATGCCGAAAACAGCCAGCAGGAAAATCGTCGAATAAGCCAACACCCGTGGACGCTTAAACAAGGGCGGCAAGCTTTCCCCGTCCATATCCTTGCGCGACGCATAGCGAATCAAACCCTTGGGCCGGCCTACTTTTTCCATCACCCCGTCGCAGGCATCAATGCACATACCGCAGGTGATACAGCCTTCATGCATGCCTTCGCGAATATCCACGCCGGTCGGGCAAACACCGACACAAAGATGGCAATCGACGCAATCGCCGCGCTCACTTGCCCCTTTACCTTTGATTTTACCGCGCGGTTCGCCGCGTTTTTTATCGTAGGTGGGCATAATCGTATCTTTATCGACCATCACACTCTGAATACGCGCATAAGGGCACAGCCAAAAGCACACCTGCTCACGCATAAAACCGGCAAATACATAAGTGCCGAAAATAAACGACGCCAGCACCACCCAAGCCACCAACGGCGCATCCAGCGTCAAATAATCCACCCACAAGGCATAAACATCGGTAAAATACGCGGCAAAGGTGACGCCGGTGAGAATGGCGATCAGCATCCACAGGCTGTGTTTGAATACTTTGAGGCGAATTTTACGGGCGTTCCACGGTGCAGCATCCAGCTTGCGGCGCTGAATCGGATTGCCCTCGATTTTATCCTCCAACCATGTAAACCAATCGGTCCACACCGTCTGAAAACAGAAATAGCCACACCATACCCGCCCGGCCACCGCCGTAACGCCGAATAGGGTCATGGCCAGCAAAATAAGTACCAGCGACAACATCCAGATGTCCTGCGGCCAAATCGTGGCGGCAAAAAAATGAAATTGACGGCTCGGAATATCGAATAAAATAGCCTGCTGCCCGTCCCAGCGGAAATAAGGCATGATAAAATACAACAGCCACAACGATCCGGCATACCATTTAAAACTGCGAAACCAGCCGCCGATACGTTTGGCATGAATCGTCTCGCCACCGGTATTGACATGCCAGTGCGCCGCTTCTTCATAAATATCTTCAAGATTGGCTTGCTGTTCGTTTGTATTATCCACTGTTGCTCCTTCGACCGTTTATACCACAAACCTCTATTTCACAAATTCATTCGTTTGGCAATAAAAAGGGAGGTGCATAATGCACCTCCCTCCCACAAATTGTTATGCTCAGCTAACTGGCATCATCCCCTTTGCCGATAATGACAAAGAAACGATATGCAAAGTAGATGAAAATCAGGATGGTTCCCATCAACGCGAGAATCGTACCAATCACCACAGCATCCATATCAACCTCCCAAGATTTTTTCTTTGAAAATCAATTACTTCCCGCCGCCAAATTGATACACCTTCACGGCCAGCATCTTGATTTCTTCCGGCGATAATTTTTCACCAAAGGGCGGCATAATCGCCACACGTGTATTCGGCACATCCTCTTGATTCACGCCGTCGCGAATCGTGCGCATAATATCTTCGCGACTGCCACCGAAACGCCAGATGCCATCGGTCAAATTCGCCGCACCCGAACCAAGCTCGTTAATTGCGCCACCAGCCGCATTCTCGCCATGACAACCGGAACAACCTATTTCATCGAATTGCGCCAGCTGCTCCTGCGTCACCTTGCCTTGCGAAGCGGCAATCACCGTATCGGTCAGTTGATTGATTTCTTCATCGCTAAGCATCTCGCCATGTGCAGGCATATCGCCCATGCGACCATCGGTAATCGATTCGATAATGGTATCGATATCGCCGCCGTACAGCCAATCATCGTCGGCCAAAACAGGGAACAAACCCGGTGCGCCTTCACCACCCGCGCCATGACAAGCCGCGCAATTGTCGCCAAAGAGAGCCTTGGCCGAGGATTCGGCAAAATTACGCATGCCTTCGTCGGCCAGCAATTGCTGGCCATCCATCGCCGCAACCTTTTTCAGATAAGGTGCGCGAATCGCATCGTTTGCTTTCACATCCGCCTTGAATTCCTTGATCTGCGTCCAACCGAGGATGCCCTTGGTGGATTCATGAACCAACGGAATCGCCGGATAAAGAATAAAATACACCACGCACCATATCCAACCGGCATGGAAAGCAATCATCCACCAGCGTGGCGGCGGATTGGTCAGCTCACGAATACCATCCCATTCGTGTCCCGTGTCCGGGGCGTGTTGTGGCTGCTTATCTTGTTTGGCCATGTTCAACCTCCCTCCTCGTATCTTCCTTTTCGTCATTGATAAAATCTTCGTTTACAAAATCGCGGTACTGCTCGAACTTATCTTTATTCGATGGTCGGAAAGTCCATATGTAAATGCCAACCATCAATACCGCCAGCACCAGAACAATCACCAGTCCCGTCCAATCGACATGCGTCATCGCCTGCCAATCGGTATGAAAAAAATCGCGCAAGAACTCACTCACGATAATCTTTACCCGGCTCGAATTTCACCATCGTTCCCAGCACCTGCAGATAGGCAACCACCGCATCCATCTCGTTTTTACCACGAACAGCCGCCGCTGCACCGGCAAAATCGGCATCCGTATACGGCACACCGACAGCAGCCAGCGCACGCATCTTTTTCTCGGTCAACACACCATCAAGCATGTGTTTTTCGAAAAATGCGTAATCCGGCATTACCGATTCCGGAACCAACGAACGCGGCGCACGCAGATGCTGCACATGCCATTCATTGGAATATTTGCCACCGACACGCGCCAAATCCGGCCCGGTGCGCTTGGAGCCCCACTGGAACGGATGATCGTATTTGGATTCCGCTGCCAGTGAATAATGGCCGTAGCGCTCTTTCTCGTCGCGGAACGGACGAATCATCTGCGAATGGCACAAATAGCAGCCCTCGCGGATATAAACATCACGTCCTTCCAACTCCAGAGCCGTATAAGGACGAATACTGTCTTCTTCCTTGGTCAGCTTCTCTATGGTGTTATCCAGATAGAATAATGGAACGATTTCCACAATGCCGCCGACAGAAACGACAATCGCCACCATGGCAATCAATCCCCAGATATTCTTTTCGAGTTTTTCCTGAAATGTCATGTCCGCCCCCTATGCCCGAGCTGCCGCAGTTTTCGGCTGACCGGCAGTTCGAATTGTCATCACAACATTGTATAACATGATCAACGCACCCAGCAGCACCAGCAATCCGCCGATGGAACGCAACACATAATACGGATGCATGGCCACTACGGTTTCGGCGAAGGTGTAGGCCAGATTCCCGTAATCATCGGTCGCCCGCCACATCAGACCCTGCATGATACCGGACACCCACATCGCACAAATATAAATCACCGTGCCGATGGTATGAATCCAGAAATGCCCGTTAACCAATCCGACGGAATAAATCTCTGTTTTCCACAAGCGCGTCAGCAAATGATAAATCGCGCCGATGGATACCATTGCCACCCAGCCCAGCGCACCGGAATGTACATGGCCGATGGTCCAATCCGTGTAGTGGCTCAATGCATTCACTGTTTTGAGCGACATCACCGGCCCTTCAAACGTAGACATGGCATAAAAAGCCAACGACACGACCAAGAAACGCAGCACATAATCGTCGCGCAGTTTGTTCCACGCGCCGGAGAGCGTCATCAAGCCGTTAATCGCACCGCCCCATGACGGAATAATCATGGCAATGGAAACCGCCGCCCCCAATGAACCGGCCCAGTCGGGCAACGCCGTGTATTGCAGATGATGCGCGCCCAGCCAAACATAACCGAACATCAATGCCCAGAAATGCAACACAGAAAGACGGTAGGAGAAAATCGGCAGATTCGCTTGCTTGGGAATGAAATAATACATAATACCGAGAAAGCCTGCGGTCAGGAAGAAGCCCACCGCGTTATGCCCCCACCACCACTGAATCATCGCATCGTGGACGCCGGAAAATATCGAATACGATTTGGTCATGGTCACCGGAATAGCCAGCGAATTGACCACGTGCAGATAGGTAATCATAATCATCATGCCGAGGAAGAACCAGTTGGCGACATAGATATGCGAGGTCTTGCGGTTGGCAATCGTCATAATGAAATTAAACATATACGACAACCAAACCACGGCGATCAGAATATCAACCGGCCATTCCAATTCGGCATATTCCTTACCCTGCGTCCAACCCATCGGAAACGAAATCACCGCACAAACAATCACCAGATTCCAACCCCAGAAAGTGAACCACGCCAGTTTATCGCTCCACAGCGACACCGCACAGGTTCGTTGCACCACATAAAATGCCGTGGCCATCAATGTGCAACCACCAAATGCGAAAATCACCGCATTGGTATGCAAAGGACGCAAGCGACCGAAGCTAAGGTATTCGTTCAGATTCAGTGATGGAAACGATAGCTGCCATGCAATCAGATCACCGACAAGTGCGCCGACAACCAGATAAACCACCGCGCATATTGCAAATGCTTTGACGATGTTAAAATTGTAATTCAGACCCTCAGATGAAACGTTCTCTGCCACGATTCTCACCTCCTCTATCCAATGAACATATATTTAGGATGAAACTTTCTTCATAATCGGCACGCATTGCAAGCTTTTTTTTAGGCGCTGCTCATGCGGCACGATTTATTGAATATATAAGAAGGCGTTTTTACGCTTCATATCGGACTGAACAAGAAAAAAGCGCATAAATAAAATGGCGGGAGGGTGTCACTCACATTATCACCTGAAACCATTGCTACATAAAGAATATATCTGTTTGGTTTTTCAATATACCATCAAATGTACCAACAAATCTGACTGATACCCTGCGCATAGCACCCAAACCCATGTGATACGGCATCACTGCCTAGAATTCTCCCGACCCTAGATTGATGCTACACGGAGGCAGCAATGAGTGGACAACGGCAAGCCTTTTATGGAGGTAAGGAACTCTTTTTATACACTCCGCATAAACTCCACCCTGCCCATATCGGCAGCCCCTTTTTATGGTGGCTAGAAAATCTTTTTATAACGCTCCGAAAAATTTCACCATTGCCAGCACATCCGGCCATTCATTTTTTGGCACATCGTTAATCGGGGCCGGATAGATGCCGCACCCGAAAAGTATTTGCCGGATCGCCATAATTTCGCCGCTTTCAATCTTAACGATGAAATAGCGACCATCCGCTATCCTGTAGCCTGTAGTCCGCACATCAGAAGCGCACATAAAAACCGGAGCCTATGGCATATATATACATAGTGTTCAGTTTCTGAACCTGTGAAACATCCGTGAAACACGCTAACGGTTCAGTTTCTGAACCTGTGGAGCATGCCGAAAAGGCTTTCAAGTTCAGTTTCTGCACCTGTGGTGTTCAGTTTCTGAACTTGTGTTCTGTTTTTTCCAGTTTATCCATTCGCCAGAAAATGCGTATAGGTTGGGTCGCTTGTACAGCCCACCACGTTGGGTGCGCTCTATGAAGCCCTTTTCTTCCAGTTCTCGGATCGCCTTGGCAATCGTAGCCCTTGCCATGCCGCCGTTCATGTCAGTGTAAGGGCAGAAAATAGGTTCACTGAGACTGCCCGCCATGCCTTTTGTCGGGTTCTTATGTCGAATAATGGAAAGGAAGACCCGCACTGCCGAATGCGAAAGACTGTTGAATGCCTCCGAATCAAACAAGGGGTTTTCCACCATGATAAACAGCGGGCCTTTCCTGCCGCGTTTCATGTTTCGCTGATTCGTCATTTTAGCCCTAGCTTCTCAGCGCCGGAAAGACGTTGCACCAGCGAATCCATACCTTTGCATGCCTGAGTATCCAAAACATACTTGTGCGACGAAAAAACGTCCCCTATTGCCATATCAGCGGTACGCTTGCCCGTCCTGAAAGGCCAGAGTGAACAGGTGCTTGTTTGGCAGGTGGATGGATTCGCGCCGATACACTCGCGGCAGTAGCGATTGATCACCTTTGTTTTGTCGATGCCCTTCGGTGTTTTGCCCATTCGCATAGGCCATAGGCTGCATTCAGCCTGAAAGCTGCAATTTTTGATTGTACCGATTTCGCCAGCGGTACAATCGATGCAAAAAAGGCGGATTGATTCGCTTCTGTTCAGGCATTCCTTGCTCATGTTTCCACCTCGCATAGCTGGCGGGCAGCCGAGCAAAACGCATTTTCTGGATTACCCCGCACAGCGCGTAAGCAACCTTTTACAATTTCGTCGCCAGCCAGCCCGAAGCTGTCCAAAGCATGCCTGATACCCTCAATGCCCCAGCCATCGACTGCGGCTTTCACTAAAAATAATCCGTAGGGTGAAAGCTGCTCTTGAATTTTGATTGGCAGCCACAATGCAAGGCTTGGTTTTATCAGAATTGCACCCAGCAATTTGGCGGCGGCCTTATCTGTGCTATGATTCGCTTGCTTGATGTGGAAAGGCGGCTTCTTGGCGGGGGCCGCTTTTTTTGTGGTGGTGTCCATATCAGGCTGCCTGATTCGTATCTTGACGGTCGCGCCAGTCCTTACCTGCGGCCAGCAGATCGCAAAGTTCATCAATAGCACTTGTTTCCCATGCCGTAGTGCGCTCGCTGAGTTTTATGCCAGCCGGAAATCGGCCTGCTTGAATGCCTGCCCACCATGCCGAGCGGCTAACCGGAACACGTTGCAATACGCGCGGCAGTCGCTCAAATCCTTTTGCCTGTGTTGATATTCCTTTGCTTTGTGATGCCATTTTACTGCCTCCTGTCGTCTCTGTTAGACGTTATGAAGGCTCAGCTTAGACCCGTAATAATGCGAAAAAGAATTGAAAAAAAACCTTTCGCCTATGTGCAAGCCGTTCGACAAAGGTGTTGCTATAAAGAAAAGGTAAAATGGGTCTGTCATTGTATGTTGTGCATTTGATGTATTTGAAAAGTAATCATGCAAGTCAAAATAGACATAGCCGCCTATTGGGGGCTATGTCTATTTGTACCTTTCTGAACTATTTAGCCCTGTCCTGAATCCCTGTTTGCAGAAATTAATCTGAACACCGTCAACTTTCACTGGAATCCGTGAAGAAGATTTCTTGCCCAAATGAAAAATGCCTCCAACCGTTGTGATTAAAGGCATTATATCATCTGCAAAGGCTAATTAGCAACATCTTTGTCGAACGGCTTGGCCTATGTGTGCCCTTGTTTGAGAATTCCACGCACCTGCTGCCTCGTAGTTTTAAGATCGCCAAACTCAGAAAGAAGATTGGCTGTAAGGGAATATCTATCGGGCATATCTTCGTGGAAAAGCCCAGCCAGCGTTTTTACAGCCCAACCCCGCTTAGCAGAAAGTCCGCTATTTTTTCCTCTCTTCGCAAACAGATCGCTTGAAAGATTCCAATTAGCCGCCACTTCAACCATTTTTCTCCCTGCTATATGCTCAAGCTCGCTTGCAAAGTCCCAATCTTTTTCGCGATCCTCCGAATATAGATAATCATTTGATATAAGGTCATCGTAACCGTAACGCTGTTTTGCCTCCCTATAAAACACCTCCGCAGCGTCTTGCCGCGCCTTGTTGTTCAAATCCACGTCTTTTTTCCATTGAACAGGATCATCAATAGAACGGCACACAAGAAGAACATCGAGAATTTCGGTACAGTGATTAAACACCATCTTAACTGGCCCGCCAAATCCATTTAATACATCTTGCAGCGCCTTATCTTCAAGCCAATCAAGCGGCCACAAGCACTCACCATCTATTTCAAGAATACGACCGTTGAAGCGTTGAAGGGCAGAAGCCACGCCCTCGGCCAAGATGCCCTTACAAAACGCTTTATATGCTGTCTCAGAGGTTTTGAAGATACCAAAGATTTTATGTCTTGCATCAATGTGAAGTAACTTCCGAAGGTTCGTCTGCTCGTCCACGATTCACCCCCTTTCACGATGTATCGGTATCACATCCGCGCCTGTTCGCAGTCCATCCAAATAATCAGCCCAGTGTTGCATCATTTTTTTACGTTCGGCCAAATGCTGAGCATGGTTATAGGCCGCTTTTATCTTGTTGCGCTCGGCATGGGCAAGCTGGCGCTCGATCACATCACTGGCCCAGCCCTGTTCATGCAACATGGTGGAAGCCATTGCCCTGAAACCATGACCGACAATCTCCGACTTTTCAAAACCCATACGACGCAAAGTCGCATTCACCGTGTTTTCACTCATTGCCCGATCCCTGCTCCGCACACTCGGGAAGACAAAACGCCCCCGCCCCGTCAACGCATGCAGATCGCGCAGGATAACCACCGCCTGCGATGATAGTGGCACAATATGCTGAACCTTCATCTTCATCTTCTCCGCTGGTATGCGCCACTCTGCGGCATCAAGATCAAATTCTACCCATTCCGCATTCCGTAATTCACCGGGACGCACAAACATCAGCGGGGCAAGCTGTAAGGCGCAGCGAGTGACATACGCACCGGAGTAACTGGCAATCGCACGAAGCAACCCGCCAACCTCTTTCGGATCAGTAATTGTTGCCATGCTTTTATGCTTTACGGGCGCAAGTGCTCCTTTCAGATCAACGGTAGGGTCACGGTCTGTGCGTCCCGTTGCGATTGAATAGCGGAACACCTGACCGCAAACCGCCCGCGTCCGGTGCGCTGTCTCTACAGCACCACGGCTTTCAATGCGGCGGAGCATCGCCAATACGTCCGGCGCTTCCAGTTCAACAATCGGGCGTTTCCCAATCCACGGGAAAACATCCCGCTCCAGATCACGAATCACCCGCTTTGCATGCCTATCGCTTAATCTTCGAGACTGCTTACCGTGCCATTCCCTAGCAATCGCCTCGAAGCTGTCAGCCTTGGCATTCTTTTCAGATTGCTTTACCACGGCGGGATCAATTCCATCAGCCACTTGTGTGCGATAATCATTACACCGACGCCTTGCCTCTTTTAGGCTCACCTCAGGATATGTCCCCAAGGCCAGCGTACATTGTCGGTTCCCCATGCGGTAATTCATTCGCCAATACTTGCCCCCGTTTGGGTGAATAAGCAGATGGAGACCGCGACCGTCAGACAACTTCACCTGCTTGTCAGCAGGTTTCGCAGCACGCACAAGAGGATCATTCAATTTATCGCTTAACCTAGCCATTTTCAGCCCCTTTTGATGGTACATGCTCTGGAGGGCGGCCATGTACCATCAAATGTACCAACAAAAATGATGGTACATTGCTGAATTGTATAGGACAAGGCTGGACAACAAGACAAGAAAAAAGACAGCAACCACAACGATTACTGGCCTTTATTGGACTTCCTAGAATACTGATATGGCGGAGAGGGTGGGATTCGAACCCACGTGACAGGTTTCCCCGTCCAACCGATTTCGAGTCGGTGCCGTTATAACCACTTCGGTACCTCTCCGTACCTGAAAAACCCTGTTTGAAAAGTCGGCGAAGCATACGGAAGCATGCGAGCGACGCAAGTACAGCATACGGATGTTTAATCGTGCACTGCGGGCTTACGTCAGCTCGGAATATGCACCCAACTTACGCAAACGCTGGTAGCGTGTTTCAAGCAACGCATCAAGCGGTTCGGCAAGCAGTGCTTTCAAGGCCTTGTCGAGCACATCGCCCATCATTGCCGCAGCAGCTTCGGGATTTTCATGTGCGCCGCCCAGCGGTTCGGGAATAATTTCATCAATCAGGCCAAGGCCTTCGAGATCCTTGGCGGAAAGCTTGAGCGCCTCCGCCGCCTGCTCGGCAAAGCTGCGGTCATGCCACAAAATAGCTGCACAACCTTCCGGCGAAATCACCGAATAGGTAGTAAATTGCTGCATGAATAAACGGTCGCCCACGCCAATCGCCAGCGCCCCGCCGGAACCGCCCTCGCCAATCACCGTGCAGATCACCGGCACTTTCAGGCTGGAAAGCTCCATCAGATTACGCGCAATAGCCTCGCTCTGGCCGCGTTCTTCGGCATCGACACCGGGCCACGCACCAGCCGTATCAATAAATGTCATCACCGGCATGTTAAAACGCTCGGCCAGTTGAAAAAGCCGCAACGCCTTGCGATAACCTTCGGGGCGCGGCATGCCGAAATTGCGTTTGATTTTTTCTTTGGTGTCGCGGCCCTTCTGATGCCCGATAATCACCACCGCCTGCTCGCGAAAACGCGCCGTACCACCGACAATCGCACCATCGTCGCCGAAGGCACGATCCCCGTGCAATTCTTGAAAATCGTCAAACATTTCTTCCACATAATCGAGAAAATACGGGCGATCCGGATGCCGGGCCAGCTGCGTGAGCTGCCAGCGGTCGGCTTTGGCATAAATATCGTGAATCAGCGCATCGCGTTTGGCGGTCAGCTTTTCCACCTCTTCGGCAATATTTACTCCGGCATCTTTGCCCATGCCGGAAAGCTCTTCGATTTTTGAAGTGAGTTCGGCGATAGGCCGTTCGAATTCCAGATAGCTACGCGGCATGTTGTCTCCTTTGCTCTCGTCTAAAACCTTGTTTTGCCTTGATTTGCGGCTGCCATGGCTGGCAAAACAAATGCACGGCATCCATGTCGAACCAGTCACGCAGTTTACACTTTACTTCCTCATTCCAACACAGGGTAAGCGAAGATGAAAGCTTCACACTTGCGCCGTTGGCCAAATGCAGGCAAAAATCGACGGCAACTTGCCCCGGATTGCGTTTCGCCAAATCAGCCAAACGCGCAATCGCCGCATCATCCCAGAAAAGCGCATGACTCGAAATACGAATTTTCCGCACCTGTTCGCCAAGCACGCTTTCCAGCGGTGCAATCGCCTCGGCAAGCAAGGACAATTCATCACGCGAACGGTCCACGCGCAACATCGCCAACAGCGCCTGTTCGCCGTCGAGGAATTCAGAAACTTCACTATATAAACTTGGAAAACAAACCATCTCGGCACTGCCGAACAAATCCTCGATTTGTACAAAAGCCATGGTTCCGCGTGCGCTGCGATGTGTGCGCACACTGCTCACACCAAGCGGCAAAATCACCATCGAACCATCGGGGAGATTGGCCACATCTTCCAAATTGGTATTCCACAGCCCGCTCACCAAATCCACATATTCTTCCAGCGGATGACCAGTCAAATAAAAGCCGAGCACCTCTTTTTCGTGTTTCAAACGCTCGCCCAAACCCCAAGCAGGCACATCGGGGAAAAGCTCAGCCGCATCGCGTTCTTCACTGGCTGCAAACAATGCCGACTGCTGGGCTTGCAGATCGTGCCGTTTGCGCACCGCCCGATCCATGGCCTCGCTTAAACCTTCAATCGCTGCAAACGCATGCGGCACTAAGCCTTCCAGCGCCCCCGCTTTCAGCATCGCTTCGACAATACGTTTGTTCAGCGTTCGCGGCGGCATGCGCATGCACATGTCTTCCAAACTGGCAAAATCACCGCTATCGCGGCGCACCTCGACCAAATGGCGCACCGCAGCTTCGCCCGCACCCTTGAGCGCTCCCAAACCGAAACGAATCGCACTCTCACCTTCCGGCACAAATTCCCAATTCGATGCATTAACGTGTGGTGGCAACACCTTGATATCCATGCGTTTGCAATCGGTAATCAACGCGCTCACTTTATCGCTATTGCCCATGTCGCAAGAAAGCGTTGCCGCCATAAATGCCTGCGGAAAGTGCGCTTTCAAATATGCTGTTTGATAAGCAATCAGCGCATAGGCAGCGGAATGCGACTTGTTGAAACCGTAACCGGCGAATTTTTCCATCAGATCGAAGATTTGCTCGGCTTTTTCAGCCGGAACATCGTTTTCTTTGGCCCCGTCCATGAAAATCTTGCGCTGTTCAGCCATTTCTTCGGCTTTTTTCTTACCCATCGCGCGGCGCAGCATATCCGCCTGCCCCAAGGTATAACCGGCCAACACTTGGGCAATCTGCATCACCTGTTCCTGATACAAAATCACGCCGTTGGTTTCGCTTAAAATCGGCTCAAGCTGCGGCAGCGTATAAACAATCTTTTCCTCGCCGTGTTTGCAGGCGATATAGGTATCTACCATGCCCGATTCGAGCGGACCCGGGCGGTACAGGGCGACCAGCGCAATCACATCTTCAAAACAATCGGGCTTCAGACGCACCAGCAAATCGCGCATGCCGGAGGATTCGACTTGAAATACCGCACTGGTCGCACCGCGCTGCAATAAATCGAAGCTCGCCGCATCGTCGAGCGGAATCGTATCAATGTTGAAATCCGCTTGTTCTTCGTGCTGACGAATCAGCCGACAAGCCAAATCAATCACGGTCAGGGTTTTCAAGCCGAGAAAATCGAACTTGACCAGCCCGACTTTTTCGGCGCATTTCATATCCCATTGCACCACCGCACCATCTTCGCGCGCTTCTTTATACAGCGGTGCAGTTTCAACCAACGCCGTGCGACCAATCACCACCCCTGCCGCGTGTTTACCGGCATGCCGGTGCAGACCTTCCAAACGGTGGGCGATTTCAAACAAACGCGCCACATCGTTATCCTCATCAAGCATTTTTTTCAATTTCGGTTCGTCAACCAGCGCTTTGTCCAGCGTCATGTTCAAATCGTTGGGAATCAGCTTGGCGATGGTGTTCACCTTGCCCAAGTCCATATCCAAAACCCGCCCGACATCGCGCACCACCGCTTTCGCCTTCATCGAGCCGTAGGTAATGATTTGCGCCACCTGATCCGCACCATATTTTTCGGTAACGTAGCGAATCACCTCGTCACGCCGGTTCATGCAGAAATCAATATCGAAATCGGGCATGGATACGCGCTCAGGATTGAGAAAACGCTCGAAAAGCAGGCCATATTTCAGCGGATCGAGATCGGTAATCCCCAAGCAATACGCAACAATCGAACCGGCACCGGAACCGCGCCCCGGCCCGACCGGAATATCGTGCGCCTTGGCCCACTGGATAAAATCGGCGACAATCAGAAAATAACCCGGAAAACCCATCTTCTCGATCACATTCAATTCGAAATCCAGGCGATCCTGATACACACTACGCTCGACATCCGGTGTTTGCGCACAAATCATCGGCCAGCGCGTTTCCAATCCATCGGCAGCCAGCTTGCGAATATAGGCCTTGATGTCGGAACCGTCGGGCGGCGCGAAATCCGGCAACTGATAATTGCCGAATTGCATATCCACGTTGCAACGGCTGGCGATATGCAGGCTGTTTTCCAGTGCTTCCGGCACATCTTCGAATAATTCCGCCATTTCTTCGTCAGATTTTAGATAGTTTTCCGGCGTATAATGGCCGCTAACATCATCGGCCAGCGTTTTGCCGTCGCGCAAGGCCAGCATGCCTTCAAAGGCATGAAAATCGTCGCGGCTGAGAAAATGCGCGTTGTTCGTCGCTACCAGCGGAATATCTTCGGCATGCGCCAGTTCAATCAACTGCCGGTTCAATGCCTCCTGACCAGCCACCCCGTGCCGGTTCAATTCGATAAAGAAATGATCGTGCGGGAATAGTTCTTTGTATTCGTTGGCCAGTTTTGTTGCACCGTTTGTATCGCCCTTGCGCAAATGCGTCTCGATTTCGCCGTTCCAACCGCAAGACAGCGCAATCAGCCCATCGCCGAATTCGCGCAGCAGGTTTTTATCGATGCGTGGTTTGTAATAAAACCCCTGCAAATAACTGATCGATACCAGCCGCATCAGATTGCGCCAGCCGGTATTGTTGCGCGCCAGCAGCAGCAACTGCGGATATTGCGGCCCGCGCGGCCCGGCACTGACTTTTTTCTGATAGTCGTCGCACAAATACACCTCGCAACCGAGTACCGGTTTGATACCAAGCCGCAAGGCTTCGCTGTAAAATTCGACCGCCCCGAAAAGATTGCCGGTATCGGTCAGCGCAATGGCCGGTTGGCGCATTTCCACGGCTTTTTTGAGCATCGAAGACACCGACATCGCACCGGATAACAGCGAAAAATCGGAATGCGCATGCAGGTGGGCAAAAGGAGCGAAATGCATGCGCCAAGCTTATCGCCGAAGCAAACGAAAAGCATCTGCGAGTATTCTGTTTTTGGACTGCCCGATAACGCATAAAAAATTCCAGTTTATGCCCAAACGAAGGTGACATAATACTCATTCCCAGAAAATACGGAAACAACGTACCTATTCATTGATATTTCCGGTCAAGCCATCCCATTCACCCCTTGCGAATGAGCGCCAATCGCGGCATCGTGCAAGCGCATGAAACCACCGTTACACATCGTCCTGTTCGAGCCGGAAATTCCGCCGAATACCGGCAATATCGCCCGGTTGTGCGCTTGCACGGCCTGCCAGTTGCATCTGGTGCATCCGCTGGGTTTCGATATTACCGATAAACACTTAAAACGCGCCGGACTGGATTATTGGCCTTATCTGGATGTGCAGGAACATGCCGATTGGGCAGCTGTGCGCGAAACGCTCGCCGGACACCGTTGGTTCGGGCTGAGCACCAAAGCCGGGCAAGGCATCTGGGACAGCAAATTTGAAGCGGGCGATGTGTTGGTCATGGGGCCGGAAACGCGCGGCTTGCCGGAAAATATCCTTAACGAGCTTACCCCACTGCGCATTCCGATGCGTCAAGATGCGCCGGTGCGTTCGTTGAACCTATCTTCGGCCTGCGCCATCGTCGTTTACGAGGCGATGCGCCAATTTTCCGCCAGCAGAAGAATCGATATTTGAATCGCTAAGATGTCTGCAATGCAGTGAATAAACGCTGATGAATACCGTCGAAACCACCGTTGGAAAGAATCAGCACATCGTCGCCGGAATCGGCATGCGCAACAATAAACGCAATCATCGCCGCCGCATCGCCTAACACCTGCGCCTTGTCGCCAATCGCGGCACACACCGCATCAATATCCAGCACTTCATTGGCCGCCAGATTGCGCGCTGAAGGCGGCGCAAAAATCACCTGATCGGCAGCCGCAAAGCAATCCGGCAAGCGATTCTGGTGAATGCGCGTACGCATTGTATTGCTACGCGGTTCGACAATCACCCAAAGCCGCCCTTTTCCTTGCATCGCCGCTTTTGCTGCATCGACGATGCCTCGAATTGCCGTCGGATGATGGGCGAAATCATCGAATATGCGAATATTTTGCGCTTCGCCGACCAAGGTCATGCGCCTGCGAATGCCGGAAAACGAAGCAAACGCCCGCGCCATCACTTCCGCCTCAACACCCAAGGCAAACGCCGCTGCCGCCACCGCACAGGCATTGGCAATATGATGCACGCCAATCATGCTCCACGTGCAAGAAATCACTGCTTCGCCGTGATGGAAAAGACGAAACGCACTACCGTCGGCAGCATCCGCCTGCCATTGCCACTCGGCACTGGCATGGCCGCGTTTGGCGAAAGCAATCACCGGCGTCCAGCAACCGCGCGTCAGTACCTCGGCAAGGTTTTCATCGTCGGCATTGACGATGATATGACCATTTTCAGGCACAGTGCGCAGCACATAGGAAAATTGTACTTTAATGGCCTCTAAATCAGCGAAAATATCGGCATGATCGAATTCCAGATTGTTCAAAATAAGGGTTTTTGCATGATAATGCAGGAATTTCGAGCGTTTATCGAAAAAAGCAGTATCGTATTCATCGCCTTCAAGCATGAATTCAGCGCCCGAACCGAGCCGCGCGCCGCCGCCGAAATCCTCAGGAATACCACCAATCAAAAAACCGGGCGAACGCCCCGCCACTTCCAACACATGCGCCAGCAAACTGGCCGTTGTCGTTTTTCCATGTGTTCCGGCAACCACCACCGGATGTCTGCCGGGCAAAATATAATCGCCGACAAATTGCGCCCCGGAAGTGAATGGAAGACCTGAACGCAACACCGCTTCCACTTCCGAATTACCGCGCGAAAGCGCATTGCCGATAACCGTTAAATCAGGACGCGGCGTTAGGTTTTCTTCGGCGAATGGTGAGATTTCAATACCCATATCGGCCAGATAATCGGACATCGGCGGATAAACTCCGGCATCGGAACCACTCACCCGCCAACCGCTTTCTTTGGCCAGCGCCGCCACTGCCGCCATCGCCGTGCCGCAAATACCGGAAATATGCAGGTGTTTTTTGGCGCTACTCATTGAAAATGCGCCTCTGCTATTTCCCGAGTTTTATCCATCGCCGCCTGCACACGCGCCAATGCCGCCTCATCATCCTCATCGGCATGAATCGAAACGACTTAACCGAAAACATAAACGCCGCGTGTAAACGGCTTCGGAATATAAAAATGATCCCATGACGAAGTAACCCGCCAATGGCGTTTTGTCGCCCAACAGAAGGGGCAAACGGGTAGGCCTGTTTTTTTAGCCATCATCACCGTACCCATCTGCACCTTTTCACGCGGTCCTTTCGGGCCGTCCGGGGTAATCACCAGCGCACAATGCTCCCGCTTTATTTTACGCACCATCTGTAACAAAGCCCGCGCACCGCCGCGTGTTGACGAACCACGAATGCTGTCGATATCGAACAAACGCATGGTATCGGAAATGAAAGAACCGTCGCGATGGTCGGAAATCAGCACATATACGGGCCGAATAATCACAAAAACCGCAGACATCAGCAGCCGGTTATGCCAAAAAGCATAAATGCACCGCTCATTGCCAACAAAATCATTCTCGTTGATGGCTTTCCAGCGAATGCTCACCGTCATAAAAGCAATCACCAGCTTGATGAGCCTCGGCACCAGCCAATGAATAAAACGATCTTTCACAGTGCTATATCCTTTTCCCGTTCATGCCGTGATGTTGCATATTTCCGAACGCTAGCGCCATCGAAGTCTTTGCAGAAGCTGTTTGCAACATAAGTTTGCCAAAAAACCGACAAAACCAGCAAGACAAACGATAAATATTTCGGCAACATCGCCACATGAATCTGCATTTGCTGCCGCATTTAACCGTTGAAACCGCACCCGAACCGGATGCTGCGGTGATTTGGCTGCACGGCTTGGGGGCCGACGGCCACGATTTCGAGCCTATTGTGGCGCAGTTGGGTTTGAATAAAAACACCCGCATCCGTTTCATTTTTCCGCACGCGCCAGCCATTCCGGTTAGCATCAACGGCGGTTATGTGATGCCTGCTTGGTACGACATTCGCCAAAATGACCTTGGTATCGAACACGATGCGGCAGGCATCGCCGATTCGCAGCGCGCCATTTCTCTGCTTATCGAACAGCAGCAAATGCATGGTATTGCCAGCAACCGCATCGTACTCGCCGGTTTTTCGCAGGGGGCGGCGATGGCGCTGCATATCGGTCTGCAACAAAACGAGGCGCTGGCCGGCATCATCGCACTTTCCGGTTATCTGCTGCTACCGGACACACTGCAAGCGAGGCTGCGCGATGGTGCAAAACAAACACCGCTATTGATGGCACACGGCATTAACGATCCGGTAGTGCCGTTCGAGCTTGGCGAAAACGCATGCCACACCCTAAAAAAACTCGATTTTGACGTACAGTGGCACAGCTATCCGATGGCACATCAGGTTTGCCCGGAGGAGATTTCCATGATTGGCAACTGGCTGAACACCCATTTATAAAACAAGCATAACAACAGAACAAAAACATAGCGATGCGGTGGATAAACCACCGCATCGCCCTCAGCGAATCACTTACCTCGTTTATTAATTATCAAAACGATCAAGATTCATCACTTTTGTCCATGCATTGATAAAATCATGCACAAACTTTTCTTTAGAATCATCGAATGCGTAAACCTCGGCAACCGCCCGCAACTCCGAATTGGAAGCAAAGATTAAATCAACAGACGTTGCACTCCATTTGTGTTGACCCGTTTTTCGATCATAAGCTTCATATATACCTTCAACTTTGGCTGATTTCTTCCACGTTGTGGACATATCAAGCAAATTTACAAAGAAATCATTGCTAAGCACGCCCGGATGATCGGTGAATACACCATATCCAGATTGGCCGTAATTGGCATTCAACACACGCATGCCGCCAAGCAGAACGGTCATCTCAGGAACGCTTAGGTCTAATAAACTTGCCTTATCCACAAGCATCTCAGTGGGTGAACGGTCGCTACCCTTGCGGAAATAATTGCGAAACCCATCGGCTGTTGGTTCAAGCACAGCAAAAGATTTCACATCGGTTTGTTCCTGCGATGCATCCGCACGTCCCGGCCTGAACGGAACGGCAACATTATACCCGGCATGCTTCGCCGCTTCTTCAATCGCCGCAGCGCCGCCAAGCACAATCATGTCCGCCAACGACACCTTCTTGTTTCCAGCGAACGAGCGATTGAAGGATTTTTGCATGCGCTGAAGCGTTTTAAGCACCCTAGCCAGCTCTTCCGGATTATTAACCTCCCAGTTCTTTTGCGGTTCAAGGCGTATGCGTGCACCGTTCGCACCGCCACGCATATCACTGCCACGGAAGCTGGACGCCGAAGCCCAAGCTGTTCTGACCAGTTCGGGCACGCTCAATCCCGATTTGAGAATATTTTTCTTGATTTGTGCAATGTCTGCACTATTGATTAACTTATAATCGACTTTAGGAATGGGATCCTGCCAAATCATCGCCAAAGCAGGCACATCTGCACCAAGATAGCGCGCACGCGGCCCCATATCGCGGTGGGTCAGCTTAAACCAAGCGCTGGCGAACGCATGTTCAAATGCTGGCGGATTTTTCTGAAAATGCATTGCGATTTTCTTAAAATCCGCATCGAACTTCAGCGCAATATCTGTGGTGAACATGATTGGCGCATGAAATTCACCCACAAGATGTGCATCAGGAACTATTTTAGCGGCAGATTTATCTGTTGGCGTCCACTGGATCGCACCGGCAGGGCTTTTGCTCTGCTTCCACTCGAAATTAAACAAATTATCCAGATACATTGTTGTCCACTGGCTTGGAGAAGAAGTCCACGCGCCTTCCAGACCACTGGTTACGGTATCCTCGGCGTTTCCCTTGCCGCATTTGTTTTTCCAGCCGAATCCTTGGGCTTCGATTGGCGAAGCGGCAGGCTCTGCGCCAACGCATTTGGATGCTTTGTGCGCGCCATGTGCTTTACCAAAGGTGTGTCCACCGGCGATAAGCGCTACAATTTCTTCATCATTCATCGCCATGCGGCCAAAGGATTCTCGAATATCTGCGGCTGCGGCAAGTGGATCGGGATTGCCATTCGGCCCTTCCGGATTGACATAAATCAGTCCCATTTGAACAGCGGCGAGAGGTTTGGCTAATTTCCCATTCTTGCCACGGCGGTTATGGGCAAGAAATGCCGTTTCAGGCCCCCAATATACCAAATCAGGCTGCCAATCATCCTCGCGTCCACCAGCAAAACCAAGGGTCTTAAAGCCCATGTTTTCCATCGCCACATTACCGGCCAAAATCATCAAATCGGCCCATGAAATGCTTTGCCCGTACTTCTGTTTGACAGGCCAGAGCAAGCGTCTTGCCTTATCGAGGTTGGCATTATCCGGCCAGCTATTGAGCGGCTCAAAACGCTGTTGCCCGCCGCCTGCACCGCCGCGCCCGTCACCTGTGCGGTAAGTACCGGCGCTATGCCATGCCATACGAATAAAAAACGGCCCGTAATTCCCGTAGTCTGCGGGCCACCAATCTTGCGGTGTGGTCAACAAAGCGTCGATATCCTTCTTCACCGCTTGAAGATCAAGCTTCTTGAATGCTTCTGCATAGTTGAAATCCGGCCCCAAAGGGTTGGACTCAATATGATGTGTGCGAAGTGGACTCAGATTGAGTTGCTCAGGCCACCAAAATTGATTTGCCTTCGCTTCACCTTTATCCAGAGCGGGATTTGCCAAGGCCATCGCTGGCAAGCATAGGGCCAGCAAAGCAGGCATCATGATGCCTGTCAAAAAGTTGCGTGTTTTCATCGTTTATTCTCCTTTTATGTTTCTGCTTGTGCTGCATCATGTAAATCATGTTGTTTTCAGCATTAATGATAGACAGCATGCATGGATGTTATTGTAATAATAGCCTGTATATATGTATAATTGATTGATTGGATTGTAACGATAGGTTTCGACTATGATGGAAAGGGAGGTGCGGCAATGAATTTACGCGAAATGTCATATCTTGTTGCTGTAGCTGATTTACACAATTTCAGTAAGGCGGCCGAACAGTGCAATGTCAGCCAGCCGACCTTAAGTACACAAATAAAGAAAATGGAAGAATGGCTCGGCGTCAAAATATTCGAGCGCAATAACAAACGTGTCATGATTACCGAAGAAGGAAAAGAAATCGTACAATCTGCAAAGAAAATCCTGCAAGAAGTGGAGCGGATCAAAGAGATTGCCGAATGCTCGCACAATCCTTTTGCCGGGAAATTCAGGCTTGGCGCATTCCCGACACTATCCACATATATATTCCCAGGCATGGTTCCACAGGTTAAGAAACGCATGCCGGAGCTGCGCCTGATTCTCATCGAAGAAAAAACCTCTGTTTTAATGGAACGTCTGCATAGCGGGGACATTGACGCAGCGCTGTTTGCCTTGCCGGTGCATGATGATATTTTCAAGATAAAACAGCTATTCGACGACCGCTTTTTCCTCGCTGTTCCGCCAAATCACCCCCTAGCGGAACATGCTGAAATAAACGTGGAAGCGCTTGCCCGTTACCGTTTATTATTGTTGGAAGAAGGCCACTGCCTACGAGATAACGCGCTGGAAATCTGTCAGCAGCACAATATTGAAGAAGAACAGGATTTCCGGGCAACCGGCCTTGAAACGCTACGTCAGATGGTCAAAGCCGGTACGGGCATCACCCTCATGCCGGAAATTGCCATCAATAAGCACGAAACAGGAATACATTACATCCCTTTTTCGGAACCAACGCTACACAGAAGCATAGGACTGGTTTACCGCAAAACATCGACCAAGAATGAAATCATTGAGCAGATTGAAGCGATATTGAAGAATTCCCATCGTCAGGAATGCTCTGAAAAAGTTAGAATATAGTGAATTCACCTATCTTTAAGTTCCGCAGACCCGTTTAGTTAAGTGATTTTGGCCAGCGACTCGAATTCTTCAGCCTCAACATACACGGATTCGGGATAAACCGGCCCAATATCGACGATTGCCCACACATCGCCGCGCATGCCAAGCTCGGCATCCAACACATCGCCTACCCGCAGTAAATCGAGAATTTCGGCGTTTAAGACAAGCGGCCCGAGGCGATCCGCTTGCGAATCGAAACGAAGCCAAACACCATCTACCGTGATTTCGGCAATACGCGCATGCCCTTCGGCGAAACGTGAAAATTGCGTGCCGTGCGTATGCGTCGGCATGCCGAGGCCGAGGCGGGCAAAATGGAATAATAATCTTGCCGCTTTGGCGACGCGCACTGCGTCCGGCTCAATTTCGGCAAGTACCGAAAGAAACGCCAAATGCTGAGCATTTTCCAAGCGCCCTTTACGGCAGAGAAACTGCAACCAATCGCGCATCACCGCCGCATATTCGACAATTGCCATAGCATCGCCACCCTGTTCGCGTGGTAAATACCAACCGAAAAAATCGCGCAAATGCGAAGGCTCCAACTGCTCAAGCTTGAGATCGTACAGCGACAACGGCGGCTCGGTATCGCCGTCCATCAATTCGGACATGTGCGAATCGAGCGATTGCTCCCATTCGGCCAGCGGCGATTCTTCGGATTCGACCATGTCATCGTCGAATAAATCGGAATAACCGAGCAGATAATAAGCCAGATGCTCCATGCAAGCTTCTGCAACCTTACCGTGATCGGTACTGTGCGTAGCCTGCGTGCGTACGAATCCATCCAGTGCATCTTGTAATAACAATAAAGCCCCCACTTGCCCGCTCAAGCCGTTGTGGCTATCGTCGCGTCCACTCGTGAAATCGCAAAACACTTGTTTTGCAGATAATTGTAACAATGCAACGACACTAAGGAGCAAAACCATGCAAATCAATGCCCCAAGTATTCGCAAGGGAATGATATTGGAAATTGATAGCAATCTGTGGCGGGTAATGAAAACCCAGCATGTCACCCCTGGCAAAGGTGTCGCCTGCATGCAGGTGGAAATGCGTAACATCGAAACCGGCAACAAAACCAACAAACGCTTCAATTCGACCGAGCGCTTGGAACGCGTCACCCTGTCGCAGCGACAAATGCAATATCTCTACGAAGATACCGGCAAACACCATTTTATGGATATGGAAAGCTACGATCAGATCGAGCTGGATACCGAGTTTCTCGAAGATGTCATTCCCTATCTGTTGCCTGAAACCGAAGTGGTTGTCGAATTTCACGATCAACGGCCACTGAATGTACAGCTGCCGCAAACCGTGGTCTTGACCGTCGTCGAATGCGATGCCGCCATCAAAGGACAAACAGCCACCGGCTCTTTCAAGCCCGGAAAATTGGAAACCGGTGCGACCATCATGGTCCCGCCCTATCTCGAAGCCAATACCAAAATCCGGGTCAATACCGAGACCGGTGAATACATGGAACGGGCTTAAACGCCCGCCATCTGGAGACCGGAGATGACCCGCTCCGCCATACCTCGCCGATTCATATCCTGTAACGCATGGCTGCTCTGCATGCTGGCGTTCAGTCAAATAACGAGTGCCGCCGAAATGACACTGAGCGACGTGGTCGCTGCGGTTCTGGAAAGGCATCCGGATTTGAGTATCAGCCGTACCGATACCGCCATTGCCGCAGCCGATACCCAACGCGTCGAAAGCCTGTTGGATGCCAGCATCAACAGCAGCATTACCGGCATCAATGAACAAATACCGGTAGCCAGTGATTTCCAAGCTGTGGAAAAACGCACAACAAGAATCCAAGCTGCCATCAGCAAGCCGCTGCGCAATGGCGATACGTTGTCTGTGCAGGGAAGCTACAACCGCACAGGTCAGGATTTTATTTCGCCCTTTGCCGCCGCACTGGCCAGATTCAACCCCGAATACCGCGCCCAACTGGACATTACCTACCGCCATGCACTGCTGCGCGGTGCCAAACGCCCCGATTACAGTTTGGGGCTGCAATCGGTCGAGGCAAAAACAAGCGCTGCGGCCCTAAGCGAACACCTGGTCGCCCGCGCACTGGCTTTAAAGGCGCTCAATGCATTTTTTCAACTGGCCGCAAACGATATTAATGTCGCCATCGCCCGGCAGGCGGTGCAGCGCGCCCGCGATGTGCTTGCCTACCAACGTTCGCGTGAAAAATTCGGTTTAATCGAAAAGGCCGACCGGCTGCAAGCCGAAGCACTTCTCGCCGCACGCAATATGGATTTGCAACTGGCTGTGGCGCAGCGCCAAACCGATGAAAGCACTCTCAATCGGCTGATGTTAAACCAATCGAATCCGCCTATTGCACTCAAACTTCCACCGCTTTCGCCCAATGCAAAGATTCCCGACATGGATGAAATCGAGCCGCAGGTGCTTTTACAGCGTCCTGATATTAAAGCCATTGACGCACAACTGGAAGCCGCCGAGGCCGATCTGGCAACCGTCCGCGATATTGATGCCATGCAACTGGATGTGGTAGCACAACTGGGCACGCGCGCACTGGGCAGCAGCGCAGGTGTGGCGGCGGCAGGCGGTCTTTCCATCAATGACCGTTTTGCATCCCTATCGCTGGAAATGCAGGATACATTGGGCAGAAATAGTGCCAGAGCAGCCATTCGCAAAGCGGAACTGACGCGTCAACGTCTTGCCGGACAACGCCGCCAGACCCTTGAACTGATTCGCGACGATTTGGCCGCCGCCATCACCGCCATCCGCACCGCTATTCCCAATCTGCGCATGGCACGCCGCTTGGCTATTGCCGAAAAAAGAAAATACCGGACCGAGCTAAAACGCTACCGCGAAGGCCGCTCGGATACCGCCACGCTGGTACAATTCGAAGGCGAATTGCGCAATGCCGAATTGCAGGAACGCCTACAGCAACTCACCCTGCAACTGGCGCGCCATCAACTGCTCTGGGCCAAGGGCAACCTACTCGATAATTTGAATATCGAATTGCCGCAAACAGTGCCCTCACCATGAGAATAGAGCTGTTATGAAACATATCATTGCCTTTTTCGTGCGCCGTAGCGTACTGGTTAATTTGGTTTCCTTGATGCTGCTTGTCGGCGGTATTTATGCCGCATTCAATATCCAGCGCGAGGCATTTCCCAGTGTTAATTTCGATATTATCGCCATCGGTACCGGTTATCCGGGCGCCGCACCGCGAGAAATGGAAAAACTGGTGGTCACACCGATTGAGCGCGAACTCAAAGGCCTTGATGGCATCAATGTGATTCGCTCCACATCCTATCCGGGACGCATGGAAATCATTATTGAGGTGGACCCGAATTATCAAGACCGCTCGCGACTGGTTTCCGATGTGCAGCAGGCCATCAATCGCGCCGATTTACCCACCGATCTGCCGTCCGATCCGGTTATCAGCGAAATCAAATCCGAACAAGCGCCCATCCTCACCTTTTCAATTTTCGGCGAATTCGACCCGCTCAGCTTGAAGCATCTGGGCGATGCGATTGAGGATGACGTGTTGGATATCCCCGGTGTCAGCAAAGTGCTGATTCAGGGCGATTTGAAAGAGGAAATCCGCATTGTTGTCGATCCGGAAAAACTGCGCCGGCATCGTGTTTCCATTGACGACTTGGTGCAATTGATTCGCAACTGGAATATCAACGCTCCCGGCGGTCTTTTAAAAGAGCCGGACGGACAACGGATTATCCGCATCACCGGCGAATTCACCTCTGCCGAAGACGCCGCCAATCTGGTCATTCGCGCCAACGAACGCGGTCAGGCACTGCGTCTCGGCGACGTTGCCGAAGTCAGCGAAACACTGGAACGGCCACGTCGGTTAGTCGGCGCGCAGGGCGATCCGGCTATCAATATGATTGTCCTGAAAAAGGGTGATGCCGACATTATCACCCTCGTTGATCGTGTTCGTGCCTATTTGAAAACCGTGCCGCAAAAATACGGCGAAGACGTCAATGTGCGCGTTTATAACGACATGTCGACAATCACCCGTCTGCGCCTCGGAGTGCTAACCAGCAACGGTGCCATCGGCTTGGCGCTGGTCATGCTCACCCTATTGCTGTTTCTGCGTCCGGCAGTGGCCCTAACCACCGCCTGGGGCTTGCCCATTATCTTCTTTTCCGGCCTTCTGGCGCTGTATTTGGGTGGCGTTACGTTAAATTTATTGACCATGTTCGGCTTTATTATGGTGCTTGGATTGATGGTCGATGATGCCATCATTATCGGCGAAAACGCCACTTGGCATATGGAGCGCGGCATGCCACCGGAAAAAGCCGCCATTGTCGGAACCCTCGAACTCATCGGCCCGGTCACCGCCACAGTATTGACTACCATCATCGCCTTTCTGCCGTTGATGTATATGCAAGGTATTATCGGAAAATTCGTTTATTCCATTCCCATTGTCGTCGTCGTGCTGCTGTTGTTTTCATGGATTGAGGCGTTGTTTATTCTGCCCAACCATATCTGCGATGTGGCCAGCGCCAAAAAACACCCGCGCGAACGCAAGCTGTTCATCTGGCTGACCGGAATCTATGCATGGCTACTCGCCCATGCCGTGAAATTGCGTTATTTGACCATTCTACTGACCATTCTCGGCCTTCTCGGCGCGGCTGTTGTCGGTAAAAACATGAAATTTCAGCTATTTCCGTCCGGCGCGGAAAGTACCTTCTACCTGCGTGTGAATATGCCGGTAGGCACAACCTTGGAACACATGCAGCAAACCTTAAAACTGCTCGACAAAGAAGTGCGCGCACGCATCGATCCGGCCCTGCTGGAAACCACCACGATGATTGCCGGTGAAAACAGCGCCGATCAGCGCGAAACCCTAAAACAACTCGGCGACCGCTTTGGTTTTGTGCGCGTGATTCTGATTCCATTCACCCAACGCAGCATTTCCGCCTACACGGTGATGGATAATATCGAGGAGGAAATACCACAATTATTCCCCGATTTGGACATCAGCTTCGCCATGCAAAAACCGGGGCCGCCGGTTGGCCGCGCCCTGCAAGTGGAGCTTACCGGCAACGACGAACAGGCCATGGTACGCACCGCCAACCGTCTGAAAGAACTATTGAATAAAACCGACGGCGTGTATGCGGTTGAAAGTGATTTGGAGCCGGGCGATCCGGAAATCCATATCGAACTGGATCGCAAACTGGCCGCCTATGCCGGTGTCAATATGGCCACCGTCGCCACCCATATCCGCGCCGCCTTCGATGGTTTACGCGTCTCTACGCTGCGCCGAGGCAAAGAAGAAATGGATGTCACCATCCGCTACCCAGAAGCCGCCCAGCACGACCTGAAGACCTTGATGCAACTGGAAATCCCCAATCGGGTCGGCGGCCTGGTTCCGCTCTCACGCATTGCCAAGCTGGTCGAAATGCCCGGTGAAACCAGTATCCGTCATAAAAATGGCAATCGCATCATCAATGTTTCCGCCGAAGTGGAACACAAGAAAACAAGCTCGCGCGAGGTTAATCTTCTCGTCGAAGGTGAAAAAGGCAACTGGCTGGGCGAGGATGCGGCTAAGGTTCGCTACCATCTGGGCGGTGAGCAGGAGCGCAGCGTGGAAGCAGTCCGCGGCCTGCTGTTCAGCTTCGCATTCGCACTGATCGGTATTTTTGTCATTCTGGCGATTCAATTCAACCGCATCAGCTACCCTTTTCTGGTTATGCTGGCGATTCCTTTCGGCGTTATCGGTATTGTCATCGGCTTTTTTCTGCACGATCAACCCATTTCCTTTATGGCACTGATGGGTTTTGTGGCGCTCTCCGGCGTTGTCGTCAACGCATCGTTGGTCATGGCCGTGTTTATTCAACGTTTGGTGGAAAATGGCCGCCCGTGGCGGGAAGCAATTATCGAAAGTGGTAAACGACGCCTGCGCGCCGTCTTGCTGACCGCCATCACCACCGTCGTCGGTCTGCTGCCCACCGCTTACGGCTGGGGTGGTTTCGATCCGTTTGTTGCGCCGATGGCTTTGGCACTGTCTTGGGGTTTGCTGTTTTCGACGGTCATCACCCTGTTTTCCGTCCCTGCAGCCTTCGGTATCGGCATGGATATTAAGTCTGTATTTACCTTTTTTGCCGCCAAAGTGCGGCGTATATAACACATTACAACAGCAAATGGCGGCGAATGACTGCCACCGCAAACAAAAAAACTCCGTGCATTAATAAACGCTAATTTATGCTTCATAAGCATTTCAGACGGGCTTTCTATGTTTCGTTCCTGTCTGGCGCCGCCCTCCTCTTCCCCTCCCTCCCTTGGCGTCAGATTTTAAAGAGCTCCGGCAGTAATGCCGGAGCTTTTACTTTATCCGAGCTAGCGTTTATTTATCCGGGGGGTTATCAACAATAGAAATTGGCCTGTTTCTTGCGAAGTTTTCAATCAACCGTGCTTGTATCCATTGCAAGCACAATTTGAATACTGGAATTTGCACAACAAACAGGAGTCGGTATGAAAATTCGCCCCGGACAACCGCTACGATCACAAAAAATCGCCGCGCACGTCCAAGACAGCACCGCCAACAGCCGTTTTCAGGTGTTGCTGGACGGGCAATTGCAGGAAACAAACGAAAAACAACTCGATTTCACCGCCAATGAAGACGCAACACAGGATCAGCGCCAACAATTATTCAACGATGCCACCCGCCTGCTCGACGAGGCTATCGAACAAATCGAAGCCGAGCACGTACCACATACAAAAACCGTCGAATCGCTGCAAAAAGTACGCGAAAAGCTGGCCGGAATGAATATGGCGGGCAGTGACCTGACAACGGCCAACACTATTCTGGCGGTGGAAACGGAGCGCCTGAAATCGTGGTAAAAAGAGAACTGCACGAAGCACTCGAAGCCTTAAGTCTGCTGCGCATGCGGGTGCTGCGCAACGACCCTAAAAACAACGAATTACGCACATCATTCCGCGAAATATCGCATCATCTGGAAAACATTCAGCAACAAAAACCCGTTGCCTTAGAAGAATTCAGCATATTGGCATCATGGCTGAGTATGTTTCTCGATGCCGACTTCGGCACCAAAATACGCCATTATAGCGAGCTTAGCAGCAGCGAACGCGAAGCACTCGTCGAGCATATCAACGCCCGCAAACAGATGATTGTACAAGCAGAACACACCGTGCCGCAACTGCAAGCGACACTTGGAAAATGCCTGCGCGCATTGAATCAGTCGCCCAATGCCAACGACGATCTCGGCAAACAGGCGCGCAAATTGGCGCGCGTTCTGAAAAAACACATGCAAGACGACGATAATCTTCGCAAAGCGCTGAATGCACTGATCGCCGCCATGCAGGAATCGCTGGAACATACGGTCGAAATGCTCAGCGACATCGGTGAGGAATCCCCGGAACTCAGCGAAACACAAGCGCTGCTAGAGCAAGAACTCCCCGACGATCCGGTTGCCGCCAAAGAACTGCTGCAAAAAGCCCGCCAAGGCCTGATCATGGCTGGCAAACGGGTCAGCCAAGCCGGGCAAGCTATCCAACAAGCCATGGAAAATCAGAAAACGCAAATGCAACAAATGAGCGAGGATCTGAACCGCGCCGAATTCGATGCCATGCACGATACCCTGACCGGCATCGGCAACCGCCGCAAACTGGCTGCATTCGTCAGCACACTGGGTGATGCATCAGCGGCTTTTCTTCTGTTGGACATCGATCATTTCAAGAAAATCAACGACCGTTACGGGCACGATGCCGGTGACGAGGTTCTGGTGGCGCTGGCACAACGCTTATCCGCCAATGTGCGTGCCAGCGATTTGGTCATTCGTTTGGGCGGTGAAGAATTTGCCGCAGTGTTACCCAATGTACCTGCCGAACACGCCTTTGAAATTAGCGAAAACCTGCGTCAGGCAATCAGTGCAACCCATATAAAATACAGTAAAGGCAAACTGCCCGTGACCATCAGCATCGGGCTAGCGACACGCAAACCCGGAGAAAGCGTTGCACACTGGATAGCCCGCGCCGACAAAGCGCTCTACGGCGCTAAAAATAACGGCCGCAACCGAACCGAAGTCTCTTTGGGTTAAAACAGGAAAACCATCTGACATAACTGGGAAACATCTGAATGCCGCCTTGGGCAGCATTCAGAGGGCAAAAACAGAACTATTTAATCTAACATACTGTTGTAATCTATTGCTGCAGCGGCCTTCTATTTTCCGCATTGTGGCGTAATTCCATGCGTATCTCTTCGCGATGTCTGCGAAACACATAACGCGCCAACTGCTCTTGCTCATCATCGCAGCGAAAATGAAAAATAACGCCGACATTAACCCGCCCACGCGCCCCCTGCTCGGCCCGTTTAACAACACCGAGTAACTCCATCACCAGCGGCGGCAATGACGGCAGCATCAACGTCACCTCCATGAAATCACCGATTCTGTACGCTTCGCTACTGGAAAAACTAATACCGGTCACACTGATATTCACCGGCCGCTCATCAAGATCGTTGCGATTGGCATCGTTCAGCATATTCACACCGATCAGATAATTCAGTTTAGCATCCAGTGCCTCAAGTGCGCGCGATGTTTCGCTATCTTCATGCTCGGCAGGCGCAATACTGGAAAAAATATCGTTGCCGACCATATTGCGCAGCAAACTGCTTTGCCGCGAGCGGATACCAATGTGTTTTTTTTCGTATTCGAAGGTCTCGCGGTCTATCGGTTTATCCGACATCGGCAATAAATCATCGACCCTGAAATCTTGGCGTCGGTTGTCGTTTTCGTTATCAGCCATATTATTTGCTCCTCAAAATCACGTCAGGCGGCGACAGAGAGCGGCATCTCCCCTTGCGAAGCCTCCTGCGGGCTTGCCTGCGTAGTGACATAGCCTTTGTCGATGACGCTGAGCGCCACCTCCACCACGTCTGCATCAAATTGCGTGCCAGAATTGCGTTTTAACTGATCCACACAAAAGGACATCGGCTGCGCCATACGATAAACACGGTGGCTGGTCATCGCATCAATCGCATCGGCAACACAAACAATGCGTGCCGCAAACGGAATCTGATCACCTTTCAAACAATCGGGATAACCGTTGCCATCAATACGTTCGTGATGATGACGCACCACCTGACGTTCATAAACCAGCGTATCCATATGCCGCAAAATGGCGTCACCAATGCCCGGATGCGCTTTCATCACGGCGAATTCCCGATCTGTATAGCGTCCCGGTTTGAGCAGCACCGCATCGGGAATCCCCGCCTTACCGATGTCATGCAAACGACCACCCGTACGAATCAAATTCACCTCGTCAGCAGCAAAGCCTAAACCGTTGGCCAACAAAACCGCCAATTTTCCGACACGCTCCGAGTGATCGCGCGTGTAACGATCCCGCGCTTCCAGCGAATGCACCAGTGCAATTAAGGTTTCCATCGCACTATCGCTTAGCGCTGCATGCACAGCCCGATTATCCAACAACGTATCAAGCTGGCGAATTAACATACCAAGCAAATGTCGGTCATCCTGACTGATGTGCTGTTCGTCGGCATGCCGGTCCATCAAACACAACACACCCATCGCTGTTTCCTGCAAGCGCATCGGCCAAGCCATAAAATTTTCTGCATCCACCTGCGGCCAGCAAACATGCAGCTTACCGGCTTCGCTTGTCATCTCGACAGATTTTCCGTTCGCCTGTAGTAATTCTGCAAATGGCGTATCGTCCAGCGCGCATGTCGGCGGCGCGATTTCCAGTTGCTTATTATTCGGTCCGCATTGTTTTGCAGCCATGACCAGCCGCCGTTTTCCACGATCATACAAACAGGTAAAACCACGATCCGCACGCGCAATATCCAAGGCAATACTCAGCGCACTGCGGCAAAGGTCTGCGATCTCATGCTTGTGCGGGAGTTCATTGATAATGCGGAACAAGAGACTCTTATTGCGATCCATATCGAAAAGCTTGGGCAATAATTTCCCATCGAGGGACTCATTGTTTTCGCCTGCATCGTCAGAGCGTAATATTGATTTTGATGCATCGTCTGCTTCGTCGCCCAGCAACGCTTTGACCGATGCCTCCAGCTCCACAGGTTTAAACGGCTTGGCCAACACATGTTGGATACCAAGCTCCTCGGCCCGTTGAATGCGCGTCGGCGAAAGAAAACCACTGACCATAATGATCGGAACTTGGTTTCCCCGCTCGCGGATTTCGGCAATAAAATCAAGACCCCGGCCATCGCCGAGGTTGCAATCAGTGATAATGGCATCCCAGTGCTGAGAATTGAAAACCTCCTGCGCCTCGGCCAGAGATGCGGCTTCGCAAACATTTAGCGGTTTATCAATATCGTTGATGGTATCAACGATAACCTCGCGCACCGCCAATTGATCTTCGATCACTAAAAGGTGTTGCATCACTGATCTTTGTGCTGTGCGTCGTATGCCTTTAAGGCATGTTGATCGGCCATACGCACAATTGGAATGGCGGTATCAGTTCCGGCTAGGTATTTGCGTAACAACGTCTGATAACGCGCCGCATTATCTAAGCGCACATGAATTTCCGGCAATTGAAAAGGCTTGCTGACAAAATCGTATGCCCCCTGTCGCACAGCATCCAGCGCATCCTGAATACCGGAATAACCGGTCATCAGTATGACCAGTGTTTTTTGTGGTTGCCCACTGGCCTCACGCAGAATGCTTAAGCCATCGGCTCCGGGCAGCACCAAATCGGTCAACACAAGATCGTACTGGCCGCTGCGTAAGGCCTGCATGGCAGTATCGCCGCGTAAATGCAATTCCACATCGAAACCCGATTCCTGAAGGTACTCCTCCAGCAAAGCAGCCAATGCCTCGTCATCTTCGACAACGAGCAAGCTCACCCGACTCATGAACCTGATACCGAACGAGCGCTATACATTTGCAACAATTGATTTTCCAG
>JAJRWP010000025.1 GCA_021545645.1 Zetaproteobacteria bacterium
CGCCACACTTTCCAGACACGCGCGAATAACCGTTGGCGGCATGCAGCGCGCCCTGCTCATGGCGAACTAAATAGTGTTTGATGTGGCTCTGCTTGAAGATTGCATCGTAAATATGCAGCACTGCGCCGCCCGGATAACCGAAAATGGTATCCACGTTTTCGCGTTTCAGGCATTCAACTAGGATTTCAGCGCCAGTCATCTTCATGGGAATCGTTTGTACCACCTTATTTCAATTGGCTAGCGACCTTAGGCAGAGGGGCGAAACGTGTCAATCCTTGGTTCGCCGCGCAAAAGCATTCAAAATGCTTTTCGGCAACCCGTATCGGCCATATTGTGCTATGCTTGCAGCTATTCATATAGCATTTCAGGGAGGGAATCATGGCACGCAATATCAACCAAGCCGGTATTGATTTGATTAAACACTTCGAATCGCTACGCCTGAGCGCCTATCAGGATAGCGTCGGTATCTGGACCATCGGTTACGGGCATACCGGGCTGGAACACAAGGACGGCACGGTGTTCGCAGGCCGGGAAATCAGTGAAGACGAGGCCGAATCGCTGCTTCGGCGCGATTTAGGTAATTTCGAGCAGGCGGTTGACAGCGCCGTGCAGGCAGAACTGAACGACCATCAGTTCGCCGCCCTAGTCAGCTTCTCCTTCAATCTCGGCGCGGGCAATTTGCGATCCTCTACCCTGCTCAAAAAACTCAATACCAATGACTATTTCGCTGCCGCCGGAGAGTTTAAACAATGGAGCAAAGCAGGCGGCAAACGCCTGGGCGGCTTGGTGCGGCGGCGCATTTCCGAACGCAACCTGTTCTGCTCCTTCCCCAATCCGATTGTCGCTTCGCTGCCGGGGAATTGGCAAGATATTTACGATACGCTTTAACTTTCTATTGGCGGTAATCAAATTTCTGCCGCATTGTTCGGGGGCATTTCCAGCATTTCCCAGATCATGGCGGACAAGCTCACCGGTATGAAGTCCGGTTGCATCAAAAAACACATAGGGAGTGAACATGAAAAATTCGCTATTCAGAAGGCCGCTTCGTACTGTTCGGGGAAATAGTATCAGCGGACGCCCGCATAGAAATCAGCTATCGCATGTAAAGTGTGTGGTGGTCGGTGACGGGGCAGTCGGCAAGACATGCCTGCTGATAAGTTACACAACGGGCGCATTTCCCGGTGAATATATCCCGACGGTGTTCGATAACTACAGTGCTAATGTCATGGTCAACGGAAAAGCAGTCAATCTTGGCCTATGGGACACGGCCGGACAGGAAGATTACGACCGGTTGCGCCCGCTCAGTTATCCGCAAACGAATGTTTTCCTGATTTGTTTTTCGATTATCTCACCTTCTTCGTTTCAAAATGTGACCAGCAAGTGGGTTCCCGAATTGCACCATCATGCGCCCGGCGTGCCTATTGTGCTGGTTGGTACCAAGGCCGACTTAAGGGACGATCAAAATGTAGTCCAAGACCTGCAAAGTCATGGCCTGCAGGTGGTATCTTTGGAACAGGCCTATGCCATGAAGACAACCATCGGTGCCAAGGCTTATATGGAATGTTCCGCACTTACGCAGATTGGCCTGAAGCCCGTGTTCGACAAGGCGATGACTGTTGCGCGATAGCAATTCGGGGCAACGATTGGGTATGGACGCACAAATATTGCATTGCAAATCTGAGATGAATTTATAACCAAAGTTATATCCAGCTAAACTATTAGTCTAATTGACTAAATTCCTGTTTCGCTCAAGCCTCCCTGTTATGAATAAAGATACAGCGTGGAAATTCAGGAGGCAAATATGAGTACTGCTTTTTTTGATCCTTACTGTCACTCAACGATCATTCATCTGCGTGACTGGCTTCTGTTGCTTGCTATACAGTGCGTAATTGCATGGATGATTTTCGGTTGAGTGCTGCGCCCGAATCCGCACAGCGATTCAGGACATCAATCCCGCCACTTGATTGAACAGCCAATCGTCGGGTGTTGCGGTTGCGGGGTGGGATTTCCTGCAACCAGTGCTTCGGCGGCGGGGAGTAATTCTTCATTGGTGACTTTGGCTTCGTCTTTCCAATAATCGTCGATACGACCGTGGTAGTAGAGCTTGCCGTCGGCATCGAACATATACAAATCCGGCGTACACTGGGCATCGAAGGCGCGCGCGACTTCTTGCGTATCGTCGGCCAGATACGGGAAGTTGATGCCCCATTCGGCGATTTTATCCTTCATCGCCGGCATTGAATCTTCGGGAAAATCGGGGTGGATATTCGGATTGACGGCGATGGTATTTATACCCATGCCGCGCAGTGTTTTGGCGTGTTTCACTAAGCGCGGCCAGACGGCAATCGCATACGGGCAGTGGTTGCAGGTGAAGGCGATCAGTAGGCCCTTTTCGCCCATTTGTTCTTTCAGGGCGACAGGCTCGCCATCCGGGGTTTTTAGTTCCAAATCGGGCAATGCCCAACCGAGGTCCACATGAATCGAAGCTACCAATGCCATTGTTCTCTCCTTCCAATGAAAATCAAGCTATGCACAGCATAGCAACAAGTATCACATCGCTAAAGGCAGGATTTCCTTGAAATGGGCCAGCCAGACGATACAGGCAAACACCATCAGGGCCCCCAGCCATGCCAATCTGCGAATCACAGGGGTTTTGCCAAAATGCAAGACAACCATGCCGAGCAGGATATAGATAACAACCATGATCAATTTAATGCTAATCCAATCGCCGGCCAGCGGCGATAAACCAATCACGAACAGCATAGCTGCACCTGTAGACAGCAATAGCGTGTCAATCAAATCGGGGATATGCCGTGTCCACAGACGCGGCATGCGGCGTTCTGAAAATATCATTTGGCTGCGCCAGAGAAACAATAGCAGGGTTATTCCGGCGCATAAAACATGCAGCAGTTTCAGCGGTAAATATATTTCGCCCGACATGCCGGGACGGTAGGCAGGGCTTTCGGCAGGGTCAAGCCTGTGTCTGCCCGAAGTGGTGAATCCGACAGTATGCCCTTGCTTTTCAGCCTGTGCGAACTATCGTCACAGGGCTGTCGGACTACTCCGGCAAACCCGCCCAAGGAGTTTATACCAATGCTGGAACCCTTGCTTTTACTGGCGTTAGCTCTGGTGCTGGTTTTCTTCGCCGCCGAGCTATTCACCAATGCATTGGAATACCTTGGCGAACGCATGGGCGTTTCCGAAGGTGTGACCGGCTCGATTTTTGCCGCCGTCGGCACGGCCATGCCGGAAACGATTGTGCCTATCGTGGCGATTCTGGCCGGTGGCGCTTCGGTGGAAATCAATCATGCGGTCGGTATGGGCGCGATTCTCGGTGCGCCGTTTATGCTGGCGACGCTGGGCATTGGCATTATGGCGTTGGCGGCGGGCTTGAGTCGCGGTTGGCAGGCGGAGTTAACACCGGAAGCCAGCGGTTTATCGCGTGATTTATCGGTGTTTTTGCCCGGTTTTATTCTGGTTGTCATTGTCGGCTTGTTGCCGGAAGGCTGGCATGCGGCGCGCGGTGCTGTCGCCTTTGCCTTGATTCTGACGTATATCTTGTATGTGTTGAGAACCATACACGCTAGCCGTGCGCTGGTTGAAGATGGGCATGCCACCGAAGCAGGGCATGCGTTGTATATCGAAAAAATGTGCCCGGCGGCGACATGGAGTGCGCTGATTCAACTGCTGGTCGCGCTGTCGCTGTTGGTTATCGGCGCGCGCATGTTTGTTAGCGGCGCTGAGCATATTTCGGCGTTGATTGGTGTTTCCGCTTTTGTTGTGTCGTTGCTGATTGTGCCCATTGCCACCGAATTGCCGGAAAAAGTGAATTCGGTGCTGTGGATTCGCCGCCGCAAGGATACCTTGGCTTTCGGTAATATCACCGGCGCGATGGTTTTTCAGGGTACGGTGATTCCGGCCATCGGTATGATGATTATGCCGTGGCACATCGATTTAAGCTCGGCTGCCGGTGTTTCGGTGGCCTTGGCATTGGGCGGTGCGTTCTGGTTGTGGCTGTTGCAACGTGCAGGCCGTTTGCAAGCGCGTTTGCTGCTGTTGAATGCGCTACTGTATTTCGCTTTCGGGATTTATATTTATATGAG
>JAJRWP010000026.1 GCA_021545645.1 Zetaproteobacteria bacterium
ATACATGGCAGCAAACTGGGAACCTTTCGTTCAAGGTGGATATTTGCGACGATTTGAAAGGCTTGGACGATATGATTCAGATTGGGCTGTATCGTCTGTTGCAAGAGGCGCTGACAAATATTGCCCGGCATGCCAAAGCAACGCATGTGCAGGTATCGCTGGCTCAGAAAAATGGCGAAATTCGCCTGCATATCGCCGATGACGGGTGCGGCTTCGACCCATTGCTGGCTGATGAAGGGCTCGGCCT
Source organism: Zetaproteobacteria bacterium (assembly GCA_021545645.1). Taxonomy (GTDB): domain Bacteria; phylum Pseudomonadota; class Zetaproteobacteria; order Mariprofundales; family Mariprofundaceae; genus UBA1543. Next base: position 248 of record JAJRWP010000026.1, read on the forward strand.
GATCGGTATGCACGAGCGGATTGAACTTCTCGGCGGTGAACTGCAACTAAGCAGCAAAGCAGACAGCGGCACGTCACTGGACATTCGTCTGCCAACAAACAAGGATGATGACAAGGAAAAAACTTAGTGATATTGCTTAAAAATACCTATATGACATCTGTGACACATGAATAGCATACCGCGTGCGGAGGCGAAGTGAATGACACAAATATGATTCGGGTACACTTGGTTGACGATCATGTGCTGGTGCGCGACGGCATCCGTGCGCTATTAGAACGGCATCCTCAAATGACGGTTGTCGCGCAATCGTCATGCGGCGAGGATGCGTATGGCGATTATTTCAAACACTGTCCGGATGTGCTGATGCTTGATGTGGTTATGCCCGGAGAAGGCGGCCTTTCCGTGCTTCGCCGCATTATTGGCCGCGATGCGCAGGCGCACGTGCTGATGCTGTCGATGTATGACGATGCAGTGGTAGCAAAAAATGCAATCGAAATTGGCGCGCTTGGTTATATCAGCAAGGGTACTGCAGTCGATGAGCTGTACAAAGCCATACTCAAAGTGGCTGCCGGAGAGGCATATATCGGGGCAGACATCGCCCAACGCATGGCGCTGCTAAAATCCGGACGCGGGCCGTCGCTTGATTTGCTGAGTGGCCGGGAATTCGAAGTATTTCAATTGCTCGCCGCAGGCAAAAGTGTACTGGATATTGCCGAACTACTGCATTTGAGTCCGAAAACCGTTGGCACGCACCGTACCCGCATTATGGAAAAACTGAACTGCGGTAATGTCGCAGAATTGGCGGGTATCGCTATTCGACAGGGGATTATCACCGCATAATCACTGCTTAGAAAATATCCGAACAAAACAGATAAGAAAAATCCTGACATTGTTCCCGGTATATCCGCATATCATCTGCTATGTTTTAATGCGATAATGAGCTAATGGGATTATTGGCTTTCTACATGCGCCGCCGTAGTGCGCTACGCACTGGCCTAAAACTCATTGCCGCCATCGTCAGCCTTGAAATGCTGATTATGATCGCTATTGAAATGAGCGGCCTTCAGCATGACAGCCTGTGGGTCGGTGTGGGCGATGCCTTGTTGCTCGGCATTTTATCCTCTGTACTGATCTATTTCTGGGTGGTCAAACCGCTAAAAGCGGCGGCGCAGCAGGCGCAATTGTTTAATGGCGTGGTAAATAATCTCTCGGTCGGTGTCGTGGTTACCGAAGCACTACCGGGCAAGGGAAATGAACCGGATGAGCAGCGTATTATCGCAGTCAATCCCGCGTTTACGCACATTACCGGCTATGCTGCCGAAGAGGCAATCGGCCAGCATCCACGCCTACTGCAAGACGAGAATGCAGATCAGGAAGCACTGGACAAAACCCGCCGGGCAATCCGTGAAAACCGCTCGGTCAATGTACTACAACGCAATCGCCGCAAGGACGGTACACTATTCTGGAACAATCTGCATCTGTCGCCGTTGCTAAATCACAAGGGTGAGACGGTGCAATGGATTGGTCTTGTTGAAGACGTGACCGAGCAGAAAACCCTTGAAGAACGCGCCGCACATCTGGCGCAAGCTGTGCAGCAAGCCGATGAAGCGATGTGCATGTTTTCTCCCGATGGTCGGCTGCTGGCTATGAATCCGGCTTATTGCCGCAATGTGCAGTGCACGGAAGAAGAATTGGTCGGCCAATCGATGTGGCAATATTGGGATAGTGAAGGCAAAGCCACTGCCGAAGCCATGGCCGCAGTGCGCGAACACAAGTCGTGGAACGGCAAACACCTGCGCCGCCGCTCGGATGGCAGTTGCTACGATGCATTGACCAGCATTTCTCCGGTGCAAGTAAAGCATGGCGATGTTTATTTCAGCGCCCTGCATCGCGATATTTCGGATATTACCGAAATCGAAGCTCAGTTGATGCAAGCACAAAAAATGGAAGCTGTGGGCACACTGGCCGGTGGCATCGCCCACGATTTCAACAATCTTCTGGCCGGGATTTTGGGCAATCTGTATCTGGTACAGCGCGATATGCAGGATCACCCGCAAGCCCTCAAACGCCTGCGCCGCGTCGAAAAACAGGGTTATCAGGCTGCCGATGTTATTCGTCAGTTGCTCACCTTTGCCCATGCCGGGGTGATGAAGAAAAAAACCTTCGATATCCGGCCCTTTTTCAAAGAGATGATAAAATTCGCCCGCCCGGGTATTCCGGAAAATATTGATGTCGTCACCGAAATCACCGAGGAACAAATGCTGGTCAGCGGCGATCCGGGCAGAATGCAACAGGCAGTGCTTAATCTGATTACCAATGCCCGCCATGCGATTGAGCAACGCCTTGCCAAGCAGCAACAATCCGGTATCGCGGAAAATAATGGTCGCATCACATTGCGTGTCGGCATGGTTTGCGGCAAGGAAAAGAGTTGTCGCGGCGAATGTTATCTGCGCGGGCAAGTGGCCAACATCCCCGAAGCCTGCGTGTGCATTGAAATCGAAGATAACGGCATCGGCATGGACGAAGAAATCGTAAAACGCATCTTCGAGCCGTATTTTACCACCAAGGAAGTCGGGCGCGGCACCGGGCTCGGCCTGCCGATGGTCAAGGGTTGCGTGGAAATGCAGGGTGGCTGCATCAACGTCGAAAGTACCCCCGGCAAAGGCAGTTCGTTCCGGATTTGGTTGCCATTGATTGCCGAAACAGCACAAACCGTTGCCAGTCATGAAACGCATGACGAATTGGTGCGCGGCAACGGCGAATTGATATTAATTGCCGATGACAATGCCGAAGCGCGACAAACCTTGAAAGATATGCTTGAGCAAAGCGGTTTCGAAGTGATTGTCGCCGAAGATGGCGAGGAAGCGCGGCAGATGTTTTTTGCCTTTAACAAACGCTTAAATGCCGTTTTTCTCGACATCGTCATGCCGCGCTGCAACGGCACGGTCGTCGCACAGGAAATCAGCGAAGCACGCCCGGATATGCCGCTGGCGCTGATGACCGGTTACGACATCGAGGATACCTTATCCAACAAAGAATTCATCGCACAGGGAAAAATAGATGTGCTGAACAAACCGTGGAAACTGATGCAAATCAATCATGTATTGCAAAAAGTCGTGCAGCAGAAAAAGATATCCCAACAGGTCGCGGAAACCGAAATTCACCCGCCGACTTGAGCAAACCGCTCACACAGCCAAATCCACACGCTTACGAAAAATATTCAGGGTCTTGTTTTATGCTTTTCTGCCCACTGTCTTACAGGCATAAATCTGCATAGGGTGCGGCGATGATTTATTTCGACAAACTGTCGCTCAGACGCGGCAAAAAACTGCTTTTTGAACAAGCCAGCTTCACCATCCACCGTGGCGACAAAGTCGGCATGACCGGTGCCAACGGTTGCGGAAAAAGCTCGCTTTTTGCGCTGATTCGCGGTGAAATCGAAGAAGATGCAGGCAATTTCCGCGCCGAAAGCGGCATCACAATGGCCCATGTTGCTCAGGAAACCCCGGCAGTGGCCACTGCCGCCATTGATTATGTGATTGAAGGCGATGCCGAGTTGCACAGCACCCTGCAAGCACTCCAGCAAGCAGAATCGACCGCCGACGGGCACAACATGGTCGTATTGCACGAAAAACTCGAAGCCATTGATGGTTACGCTGCAAAATCGCGTGCTTCCCGCCTGTTGCACGGGCTTGGTTTTAGTACCGCGCAAGAAGAATTGCCGGTGGCGGATTTTTCCGGCGGCTGGCGCATGCGCCTGAATTTGGCGCAAGCACTGATGTGCCGTTCCGATTTACTGCTGCTGGATGAGCCGACCAACCATCTTGATTTGGAAGCGGTCATCTGGCTGGAACGTTGGCTAAAAAACTACCGTGGCGCGATGCTGCTGATTTCGCATGATCGCGATTTTCTCGACCGCTGCGTAAATCGCATCGCCCACACCGAGCAACAATGCATCACCCTGTATACCGGCAACTATTCCGCCTTTGAAAAACTGCGCGCCGAAAAACTGGCCTTGCAACAAGCCGCACACAATAAACAGCAACAGAAAATCGCCCATATGAGCAGTTTTATCGAGCGTTTTCGCGCCAAAGCAACCAAAGCCCGGCAAGCGCAGAGCCGCATCAAAGCGCTGGAGCGCATGCAGATTATTGCTCCGGCGCATGTCGATTCGCAGTTCGATTTTGCCTTTCCCGAGGTCGGTTTTGCCCCCAATCCGCTGCTGCGGCTGGATAATGCCTCCGCCGGATACGGCGAAACGACGATTCTGCAAGCACTGAATTTCGGCATCCTGCCCGGTGACCGCATCGGTCTGCTCGGACCCAACGGCGCAGGTAAATCAACGTTGATTAAACTGCTGGCCGGAGAAATCGAACCGCTCAACGGCAAGTGCGAAACCTCAAAAGGCCTGAGAATCGGCTATTTCGCGCAACATCAGTTGGAACAACTGGATGCAGATCGCTCGCCGCTCGAACATTTGCAGGATTTGAACGAACGCGCTTCGCAAAAGGAATTGCGCAATTTTCTCGGCGGCTTCGCGTTTGCCGGAGATATGGCCAGCGAACCGGTCGGGCCACTTTCCGGCGGCGAAAAAGCGCGTTTGGTGCTGGCTATGCTGGTCTACAACAAACCGAATCTGCTGCTGCTTGATGAACCGACCAACCATCTCGATTTGGAAATGCGTCACGCGCTGACCATGGCCTTGCAGGAATTCGACGGTGCGATGATTCTTGTTTCGCATGATCGTTATATGCTGCGTTCGGTCTGCGATACATTGCTGCTGGTGGCCGAAACGCACGTTGAAACCTTCACCGGCGACCTTGAGGATTATGCGGCTTGGATGATGGAGCAACGCAGCGGCAAAGCAGAAAAAAACACCGCCAATCAAGCGCCGCTATCCAAAAAGGAAAAACGGCGGCAGAGTGCAGCACTACGCAAAGACGCAGCGGCGCAAAAAAACAGCCAGTCACTACGCCGCGATCTGAAAAAAATAGAACAACAATTGGCAACATTGCAGGTGAAAAAGAATGACGTTGCCGAAAAACTGGCCGATCCGTCTGTTTACGGTAGCGATGATCGCGAACTTCTGAAAACACTGACTGTGGAACACAGCACACTTGAGCAGCAACTCAGCGACATGGAAGGCCAATGGCTGCTGCTAAGCGACAAACTGGAGAAAACAGCGTAATTATCGACATAAGTGGCGATAAAATATAAAAAATAGCGTATTTTTCGCTAAAAAAGGTGAAAATCTTGGCAAGAACCAACTACGGATACGAAAAACGCCAAAAAGAACTGGCAAAACAACAAAAAAGAGAAGAAAAACGCCTTAAAAAGCTAGAAAACAGACAAAAGCAAGCAAATCCCGATCAAACGGACAGCCAACACGATGCTGCCGATGTCGATGCGGAAACATCAGACGCCGAACCCGCAAGCTGATTGTTTCTGATTGTTGCATAACGGGCCTGACAAATAGCCACCGTATTACCGTCTTCGAGGGAACGAGATGGCAAACAAGGTGAAACGCGGCGGCATCCGTTTTGCATGCCGAGCTGCAAATCGCTTCGGCGTTCTCTAGAAATGAATATCTTGAGCTTTCAGTTTGCCATCGGCTTTTTCATAACTGACCATCACTGAGCCCCTAGCTTGTAGCGCATCTTTAATCAGCCCGGAAGAAGCGGCAAACACAATCGGCTTGCCGGTTTCCGCGTCCATGATGGTAAATGTACCGGCCTTGGCATCGACTGCGCTCACCTGCCCGACATGTTTGCCCGGCCCGGCAGCGCTACAGGCCAAAACCGGCGTTGCCGAAAATATGGCTAAACCCGCCACGACCATACTGCTAAATACATGTTTTTTCATTGCGATCTCCTTGCCTTGAATTTCAAAGGCTATTACGTCCTAACATCCAAAAAACGAACAATGTCAGGAAGTGATTGTTGCAAATGAAACGCCGCTGTAAAGCCCAACTCGCGCTCAATACGTTGCGAAGAATAAAAAGAATCGCCAGTCAACTTGTGCAGAGCATCGGAATCAAACATAAAACGCCGCCCGCGCAGCGCCCCGATAGCATCGCCCAGCCGGGCCATCAATTGTAAAACAGCAAACGGAATATGCCCTCGCGGAACGGGTTTATTCAACGCTTGGCATATCCATGCGTAAATCTGCCGCGTTGAATATGCCTGCCCGTCGCTGACAATATATATCCGCCCGGCAGCTTGCGGTTTTTCCGCAGCCAACATCGCCGCCGCAACCACATCCTCGACATGCACCATCGAGCGCTTGTTATGCGTTTCGGGCAGCGGCGGAAATCGCCCGGCAGCAATCGCCCGAATCATTTTCGGCAAATTTCCTTGTGTTGTATTGCCATACACCATGGACGGTCGAATCACCACCGGATGCGCCACGAAATCACCTTGCAACACTAGATTTTCGGAAGCGCGTTTCGACTGGCCGTAGGGCGTGTCCGATTCGGCTGCAACATCTTCATCCATCAGACCTTCGATATCGCCAGCCGCCTTGACGCTGCTGAAATAAATGAATTTCTGAACGCCATTTTGCTTGGCCGCATGCAATAATCGGCGGGTCGCCTCGGTATTGATTTGGAAATACGTCTGCACATCCTGCTCGATTTCCGTCAACGCATGCGCCTTGCCCGCCAAATGGAATACCGTATCAATGCCTTGCAATAAGGATGCATCCAGATCATCGCTCAAATCGGCAATCCGCGCCTCGTGCCACGGCCCTTCAGACGCCGTGCGCAACAAAGCGGTAATATGCACGCCTTGTTCACGCAAACGCCGGCACAAACGACGTCCGATAAAACCATTGGCTCCGGTCACCAGTACACGCTCGGCAGCGGCTATTGCGTGTGAATTTTCCATATTCACCTGCATATCCAAATCACATCACCTCTTTCCCTCTTTTTGCGTATCGGCGTTCAGTTCGCTAGCCAAATGGACGCTGTCGGCGATTGAGCGTTTAAGGTATATGTTTTCCTGCTTGAGAATTTCAGCCCGTTTGAGTTTGAGTTTGACTTCAGCCGCCATGCCGCAAAAGATTAATCCAACCCCTCGGCCTGCCAAATTGTTGATAATCGACTGCATGGCGACCATGGCCGTCATATCGATCATCGGCACATCATGCATATCAATAATAACGACACGAATTTCCTTGCGAATCGTCAGCAGTGTTTTCAGGGCGTTCTGAGCCGCACCGAAAAACATCGGACCGTTAATATCGTAAATCATCATTTCATCCGGCACATCAATATCGCCATATTTCGATGCAGGGTTGATAAGTTTGACCCCGGATAGCTCGATCATGCGTTTGATAAACAGGAAACCTGCCAAGGCCATACCTGCGGCCACCGCAATTTCCATATCGAGGAATACAGTCAGGAAAAAACAAGTGAGCAGCACCAGAATATCGTGGCGTGGTGCAACCCTTAGTATATGCAGAAAATGTTTGGTCTCGCTCATATTCCATGCCACGATCATCAGCAAAGCAGCCATGGAAGCCATCGGAATAAAACCAAGCCACGGCCCCAGCAGTAGAATCGCCAGCAATATAAACAGCGCGTGAATCACAGAAGAAAGCGGCGACCTGCCGTGACTGCGGATATTGGTGGCCGTTCGCGCAATCGCAGCAGTTGCCGGAATACCGCCAAAAAAAGGCACGACGATGTTGCCGATACCCTGACCGATCAGTTCCCGGTTCGGATCGGTACGCGTGCCCGCCATGCTGTCGGAAACTACCGCGCAAAGCAGCGATTCGATGGCTCCAAGCAGCGCAATGGCAATGGCTGCACCGAAAAGCGTCGATAAAAGATGCAAGGACAGCCCGATAGGCTTGCCTGCGGCGTCCGGCTGCTGCCACGGCCACATGAACTGAGGTGCAAGCGGCGGAATACCATCGCCGATCACACCGTCGATACTGAAATGAAATTGCGTGGCAATTGTTTTGACCGAAAAACCGTCGATAGCATAGCCACAAATCCACGCCAGCAACGTGCCAGCAAGCAAGGCCACCAAATGCGCGGGAATGCGCGAACCAAGTCGACTCCATAGCAACAACACAATCAATGTAGTCAACGCAATGCTTATTTCCGATAGACTAAAGCTCGGCAGCGCATGCATAAGCGACATCAGTTTATCGACATAGCTATGCCCTGATTTCTCCACTTCAAGACCGAGAAAATCGCCGATTTGCGTGGTTGCAATTACCACTGCGATGCCCGATGTAAAACCCACAGTCACCGGATAGGGCACAAGCTCAATCAATGTGCCCAGCCGGAGCAATCCGAGGCCAATCAAAATAATCCCGGCCATCAAACCGCTGATCAGCAAGCCGCCAAGACCGAATTGTTCGACAACAGGCAATAACACAACGACAAAAGCCGCCGTCGGCCCGCTGATATTGACCTTGCTGCTACCGGCCAGTGCAGTGACGATACCGGCAATAATGGCCGTGTAGAGACCGTGTTGCGGCGGCACGCCGCTGGCAATCGCCAGCGCCATGGATAAAGGGAGCGCAACAATGCCAACGGTAAGTCCGGCGAAAAGGTTTGCTCTGACGTTTGTCTCAAAAAAAAGCATAATTATACAAACAACACTTTGATGCCCGACCTCACAATTCAGAATAGCGCAGTCTAGCATGCTTGCTTATGCAAGTGATCCTCGCTTTTCCTTTTAGCATGCGAAGTATAATCTACCGATTTATTAAGTATGGAAAACAGGAGGGCGGTGTGGCTATCCTCAACCACCAGCGAGAACTTATCGAAAGCGACAAACTGATTTTCAACATCAATAACCCTAGATTATTTGGAGAGTCTGACAATGATCTAGAAGAGGATGTTGAAATTATCAGAGTACTGTCCAGAGGCTCCGACATTGCCGAATTAGTGATTTCAATTTTAAAAAATACGTTTGTTGATTTTGAACCAATGGTGGTTATTCCTGCTGAAGGTAATACATACAGAGTTCTTGAAGGAAATCGCCGTCTAGCAGCGATAAAGCTATTAAAGGATCCGAGTCTTGCTAACGAACTTTCCCAAGACTTGGGATATAAAATCGACCAGCCTGTTCCCCCTAAGGTGCTGGAATCGCTCAGAGAAGCCTCCGTAATTATTGTTGAGGATGAGGCTGATGCTCAGGCATATATTGGTTTTAAGCACATCAATGGTGCCCATAAGTGGACATCATTTGCAAAAGCCAAATTTGTAACAGATTGGTACAAACAAGACATGCCAATTGATGATATTGCCAAAAAGGTTGGCGATAAGAATCTGACTGTAAAAAATCTTATTGCAGGTATGCTTGTTCTTGAACAGGCTCAGAATGAACAGTTATTCAGCATAAATGACCGAACCAAACGCGGAGTCTTTGGGTTTTCACATTTATATACAGCTTTAAACCGGAAGGAATACCAAGCCTTCTTAGGAATTGAAAGCAAGTGGATGGATACTCCGAATGAAAATCCGATAAAAAAAGAAAGCCTCAAAAATCTTGAGATAGCTTTAAAATATATGTATGGATCCAAGCCAGATGGTATTGATTCTGTTATTCGATCACAAAATCCGAACTTGAAGCAATTGGGCATTGTTCTTTCTAACCCTGTTGCGAGGGCTAAGCTTATTGAGACAAATGACCTCTCTACGGCTTTGGAAGAGACCGAAGAAAAGTCTGCCTTATTCGAACGATCATTGATTTCAGCCCACACTCACTTGCAAAAGGCTTTCGGTAATGTGACTGATTACGGCGGCAGTCAAGAGCTATTCACGGTAGCAGAAGACATGTCTAAAAAGATCACTGCAATGATTTCCATTATGAAAGGAACAATAGATGCCGAATAAAATTCTTCCAACTGAAACGGCCCCGCTGGCCGATTCGATAAGCGCCTTGGCAGACTGGGTTGAGCTCCACGTTCTTTTATCCGACTTATGCATGTTTAATCTACGTAAAGTTGTAAGTATGGTTGATGAATACGAGGACGAAGAGAATTCAGACTTCTGCGAACAGGACAGCACAAATGAAGATATAGAGGGCCGCCTAGTGGAGGAGTTGGCTTATCGAGAATCAGTTCTTAAGGAGGCATACCCTTTTTCGCTTTCAACTGATGATTCGCGTCTCAACCTTGACTTAGACGACAACATTGGAAAATGGATATATCTCTATTGTTTACTAATTTCACACCCTAAGCCAGATGGTGTCAGTAAAAGTGAATTGGGTCTGGATGGTAGCGAAAGAGATTTGCTTCAAATAGCCTCCGTGTTTGCCGCATATGGGCACCTTGGTGCTGCTTACTCTTTTGGTTGGCCTCGCAGAGATGAGGCCAACTTCTTAGCTGCACTCAAAAAGGTCTTTGCTCAAATTGGCGAAGGTGTAACTCTAAATGCATTCAAACCCGGCCACAGCCCATATGTAAAAGATGGCGAAGTTGATGTGATTGGTTGGCAACCAATGAATGATGGCATGCCGGGTCAAATCTTTTTGCTGGGGCAAGCAGCGAGTGGTCTGAATTGGAAAGACAAATCAATTATTGGAGCAATTGATCCATTCAAAGATGCATATTTCTCTGATCACCCCAAAAGCCAACATATTCCTGCTATGTTTATACCATTTTGTATAGACGAAGAATTTAATGGCTCTCGCCGTGACGTAATGTCTAAACTCACTAAACAATATGGAATTGTCTATCATCGCCTGCGCCTTCCTTTTTATGCCATGAAGGGGGGCAGCAGAGATGAAAAACCTCCTCGGTGGAGGGATGCGAATAAATTTAAAGCTTTTGTTAATAAGGCGTTAGGCCGCCAATTGATTCAAGCAACTTGAATCCTCTAGTTGTGGAGATAACACAATAATTTCTTTCCCGCGCCGTTTCACCTGAGCGGAATAATTCAGGCTAAACTCCTTTGGATTAAAGCCTTCGTAGATATCGACTATCTCCTTGGTATTGTCATAAGTTACCATCCATGGTCGATTCACTGCTCGGATTTCCGCGAATAGAGCCGCATGATCATCATGCTCGAAGAAATTCTGATAAAGCTCCTTGCCTTTATTGTAATAGGGTGGATCGATATTGATTAATGTCCTTTCTTCAAAAGTAGGGACGAGCTCACTTAAGAAATGAGTCCCATCCATATTAGTCAAAGTGATTCTATCTGCCTGAAGGGCTATCCACTGGATTTTTTCAATTAATTTCGTCTTGTTAAACCTACAATCAAGGCGATATTTTCCAGCTTGGTCTTTTCCTCCGATAACACCTGCATGAAGGATTCCAGATCTGTTAACCCGATTCAGGAATAAGGTTGAGAAGCCTAAATCCAGAATTGATGCATCCTGATTAGACTGGACTTCCCTTTGTTCATACCACTGATCAATCGTAACAGGAGTGTTTTCTATCAACCCACACAGGACATCAGATTGGTACACTACAGTATGCCAAAAGGAGTAAATTGATTTAGAAAGATCATTTATGACAACGGTATTAACAACATTTTTACGAAGCAGCTGCCAAGCAATCCCCGCACCACCTGCAAAAGGCTCAACATATGTTCCACCTAGCAAGTTGTTTTGCCTAATTAGCTGCTCAACAAATGAAGCAAGCTGGGTTTTTCCCCCAGGGTATCGAAGAGGCGAATAAGTTACTGGCATGTAATGTCTTCAACACATAAATAAAACATATTTCCACAATATGCAAGAATTCTGACCTTCAATCAATGCCTGAAATGACGAATCCCGGTGAAAATCATAGCAATATCCCTCTCATCCGCTGCCGCAATCACTTCCTCGTCGCGAATCGATCCACCCGGCTGAATCACCGCCGTCGCTCCGGCTTCGGCCAAGGCATCGACACCGTCGCGGAACGGGAAAAACGCATCGGAAGCCACCGCCGAACCCTGAATCGCCTCACCGCCGTGATGCGCGGCAATGCGTGTCGAATTCACACGGTTCATCTGCCCCGCGCCGACGCCCAATGTCGTACCGTTTTTGGCGAATACAATCGCATTCGATTTGACATGCTTGGCCACCGTCCATGCGAACAACATATCGCCCCATTCTTTTTCCGTCGGCGCGCGTTTGCTCACCACTTTGCAGGCGGCGCGATCCAGAATATGCGCATCGCGTTCCTGCACCAACAAGCCGCCGTTCACGCGTTTGAATTCGAGACCGCCGGATACCGGAGCCGCCGCAGGCGCAAGCATCAGGCGCAGATTTTTGCGTTCTTTCAGCACCGCGCGCGCGGCATCGGAGAACCCCGGCGCAATCACCACTTCCATAAAGGTTTCGGCAATCAATTTGGCCGTGCCTTCTGTCAATTCGCGGTTAAATGCAGCAATACCACCGAATGCCGATACCGAATCGGCAGCGCGGGCGCGTTCGTAAATCTCCGTCTGCGAACCATGACCCATGGCCACGCCGCAAGGATTGGCATGTTTAACAATCACTACCGCCTCTTCATTCAAATCGCGCACCAGCGCAAATGCGGCATCGGAATCGGCAATATTGTTGTAGGAAATCGCCTTGCCCTGCAACACCGGACAATCGGCCAGCGACAGCCCTTCATCCTCCGGGTCGGCATAAAAAGAACCGGCTTGATGCGGATTTTCGCCGTAACGCAATTCGTCCGCCGTTTTGATGAATTGGCGAGTGAAGATATCCGGAAAACGACGTTTGGAACCGTCTTCATTCAACGCCGAAAAATGATTGGCAATGGCCCCGTCGTAGGCGGCGGTATGCGCAAATGCCTTGACCGCCAGTGCCCGCCGCCGACCTTCGTCCAACATATCGGCATCCATCGCCGCCAGCACCGACGCATAATCGCCCGGATCGACGATAATGGTCACAAAACGATGATTTTTAGCCGATGCGCGCACCATGCACGGACCGCCGATGTCGATATTTTCAATCGCATCGTCGATTGTGCAACCTTCTTTGGCCACCGCCTCGCGGAACGGATAAAGATTCACGCAAACCAGATCAATTGGCTCAATACCGTGCTCGGCCATCGACGCCAAATCGCCGCTGTTGTCGCGGCGCGCCAGAATACCGCCGTGCACCTTAGGATTCAGCGTTTTGACACGCCCGTCCATC
>JAJRWP010000027.1 GCA_021545645.1 Zetaproteobacteria bacterium
ACAGCCGTTGGATCAGTTTTTTTGGTCCTCAGTCTGGCGCGAAGGCGTTGGTGCCTGCCTGTGGCACAGCCTGCAACAACATAGCCCGGCGCTGACAGAACCACTACGCCCCCATGTCGAACAAGCCCTGCGCGAACAAACAGCACATACATTAATACTCAGAACCGCCTCGGCCAACGTGCTTCAATTGTTTTCAGAACACAACATCGATGTGCTGATATTGCGCGGCCAAGCTGTTGCCGAACCATTGTACCCATCACCAAATCTACGCCCGCAAACCGATATCGACCTGCTCATTCGGGATGCAGACGCAGCACGGGTAGAAAAAATGCTCGGCGAAGCCGGATTCAAGCAAGTTCCGCATCAGCCGCTGCTTTTTGTGCGCGGCCTGATCATGCTCGACGTGCATACCGAACCACTGGGCATCGAACGCATGGAGGCTTGGGCAAACTTGACACCATTGCGGGCAGCGGATTTTTTCGCTGCATCAATGCATGCAAACATCGCCGGACAAGCAGCGCTTCTGGTCAAAGCGGAAGTCAATCTCCCCTATCTCTGTTTCCACGCCATGAAACATTCCTTTGAGCGGCTGATTTGGCTGTGGGACATTGCGCTACTGGCCCAGCAGGTAAACCAGACACAAGACTGGAGCAATGTGCTGCACAGCATTAAAAGACTAGCGCTTGAGCGCCCCTGCTTTTATGCCTTGAGCTATGCAAACACGCATCTTGGCGCAACATTGCCGCCGGAAGTGCTTTGCACACTGCGCCCGGCTATGGATTGGCGGGCAAAACTACTGTTTGAACGCTTTATGCAGCATGAGCAAATCCCATTTCTTGCCGAACGCATATTCGCCCGCATGCAACTGGATTTCCGGCATCGTTTGGCCTTCTGGAAAGAAACGATATGGCCACGTGCCGAAATACGCCAGCAGGTGAATATCGACCCATCGGCAAGCGGCGGGTTCCTGATAAAACGACTGCAACAGCTTGGCAAAGCCGCCGCCATGCTGTTACGCGAATTGCGAATTTGGCGGCGTTAGTGTGCAGGTTTGCCGAACGGCGACACTTGCTTGCTCCCTTCGGCAACACCAACGGCATCCGTGGCGTTTTGTTGGTAAGATTTTTGTTCGGGAGTGGCAACCTGTTCCGGTTGCACCGTTTCACCGCAGGCAGAGAGAATAAATACGCAAATAAACATGGTCCGCAACATACTCGCCATGCTGCTGCCGGTAATGTGAATAGGCAAGATTTATAGCATGAACTGCTGTTCGCTGCGCACCGGAATAGCACCGTTTAGCGCATGCAGTTCGCTAAATGCTGCGGAACAACCGGCATGATTCCACAATTCGTAAGCATCCAGCATGGTGTTGTCCATGCCGTTTTTATCGTAATGGTGCAGGGCACGCAACACACCGAGCATTTCCCCGAAGCCATCACATAACTGCCGATAAAGCTCGCCTCTGGACGGCATTAATTTATCAGCAAGAAAATGATAACAGCCCAAACCAACCTGTGCGAAATAACCGGCATTAACCATGCGCCGTCTGGCTTGTTCGGGGAACATCCCTGCCAGCAACAGGCAGGCATCGCCGGTATCGCTTAAAGCATCAATCTGGGCACTGCCGCGTTTGTTTATGCCTTCCAGATAATGCAAGGCCACTGCACCGCTTAGCCGTTTACCACCACGCAGAAAACGCAGCAGCAGAAAAACCAGATGCCCCTCCAGTTCCTGCGGCAGGCGGATATGCGCATCGTATTCGGCATGCAGCACCATATCTTGAAACAACGCGGTTTCATTGGCTGCCTGTAGCAAGTGCGGGTGTCGTCCAATGTCCATGTGTTGATATATCGGCTGAACACATGATGGCCTTTAAAAGGCCTTGTGAATAAGGGTGAAAAACAGGCTTTATGGCATGTCATTTGCTTGTTAATCGCTTGTATAACGGCACAATATTTTTAGTGATTTTGAATGGTCTTTGTGTTATAAAACCTAAGTCATGGCATACATCCATGATGACGTGTGATTCACCAAAAAATACATCGGGAGATGACAATGGAAACCCAACTGACACTGAGCATGGCCGCCTTTGGTCTTGCTGCAGTCGTGTACGCTTTTTTTCTGATTCGCAAGGTAATGGCCTGTGATCCCGGAGATCAACGTATGCAGGAAATAGCTTCGGCTGTGGAAGAGGGCGCGCGCGCATATATGCAGCGCCAATACCGCACTATTTTCTTGGTTGGTCTGGTGTTTACCGTGTTATTGGCTGTCTTGCTTAATGTATTGACTGCTGCCGGTTTTGTCGTCGGAGCCGTGTTGTCGGCAACTGCCGGTTTTGTCGGCATGGGTATTTCGGTAAAAGCCAATGTACGCACAGCGGCGGCTGCTTCGCGAGGGCGCAATGCAGCCATGCAAGTGGCGTTTCGCGGTGGTGCGGTTACCGGCATGATGGTGGTCGGTTTGGGCCTGCTCGGCGTCGGTCTGTTTTTTGCGCTGCTGTTGATGCTCAACGGCCATGATAATTCCCACCTGCTGCAACCGATGCTTGGTTTGGCTTTAGGTGCATCGTTGATTTCAGTATTTGCCCGTTTGGGCGGTGGTATTTTCACCAAAGGGGCCGATGTCGGGGCCGATCTTGTCGGCAAGGTGGAGGCAGGAATCCCCGAAGACGATCCACGCAATCCGGCGGTCATTGCCGATAATGTCGGCGATAATGTCGGCGATTGTGCAGGCATGGCTGCGGATTTGTTTGAAACCTATGTGGTAACACTGATTGCCGCGATGCTGCTGGCATCGCTGATGCTGCCGGAATTCACACAAGCACTGATTTATCCGCTGGCATTGGGGGCGGCATCCATCGTCGCCTCGGTAATCGGCAGTCGTTTTGTGAAAATCGGCGATGACCAAAAAGTGATGAAAGCACTGTACCGGGGGCTGATTGTATCCGCTGTTATTGCTGCTGCTTTGTTCTACCCTGTCACTGCATGGTTGATGCAAGGCAACGGTCAGTATTCCGTTATTTCTCTGTATGCATCGGCACTGACTGGATTGTTATTAACAGCCGCATTGGTGGTGATTACCGAATACTACACCAGCCGTTTGTTTTCCCCGGTTCACGACATTGCCAAGGCATCGGAAACCGGTCATGCCACCAATGTAATTGCCGGACTTGGGCTATCGATGAAATCGACGGCTTGGCCGGTATTGGTGGTTTGTTTGAGTATTTATACCGCATCTTCGCTGGCTGGTGTGTATGGCATTGCCATTGCGGCAACCGCCATGCTGTCGCTATCCGGCATTATTGTGGCCCTCGATGCTTACGGCCCGATCACCGATAACGCCGGTGGTATTGCAGAAATGGCCGATATGCCTGCGGAAATCCGCGCTGTCACAGATCCACTGGATGCCGTCGGCAACACAACCAAGGCGGTCACCAAAGGCTATGCCATCGGCTCCGCCGGGTTGGCCGCACTGGTGTTGTTTCAGGATTATGTGCATGAATTATCGCTCTACGGTTCGAACACCGTGTTCGATTTGTCGGATTACCGGGTGCTTATCGGTCTGCTGATCGGCGGTCTGTTGCCGTATTTATTCAGTGCTATGGCCATCGAATCGGTTGGTCGCGCGGCACAAAGTATCGTGATGGAAGTACGCCGACAATTCCGCGACAATCCCGGCATTATGGCGCGTACAAGCCGTCCTGATTATTCGCAGGCAGTGGATATTTTAACCCGATCGGCGCTAAAAGAGATGATTATCCCTTCACTGCTACCGGTATTGGCACCGTTACTGGTCGGATTTCTTCTCGGACCCAAGGCGCTCGGTGGCCTGTTGGTCGGCTGTATTATTACCGGCCTGTTCGTTGCCCTGTCGATGACCATCGGCGGCGGCGCATGGGACAATGCCAAAAAATATATCGAAGATGGTAATAATGGCGGCAAGGGTTCAAATGCCCATAAGGCTGCGGTGACCGGCGATACCGTCGGCGATCCGTACAAAGACACGGCGGGTCCGGCGGTCAATCCGATGATTAAAATCGTCAATATCGTTGCGCTGATGATTGTCGGATTTATTGCCGTATAGTGTCGGCATGAACAATGCCCGGCAGCAACTGTATTATGTGCACGATCCGATGTGCAGTTGGTGCTGGGCATTCCGGCCAGTGTGGACAGAAATTCGCGCGGCGCTGCCCGACGAAATAGAAATCATTTCGCTGCTCGGCGGCTTAGCAGCGGATTCCGATGCGCCGATGCCGCCACATCAGCAAGCGGATATTCGTCAGCATTGGCAAACGATTGAGCAGCAAGTGCCGGGAACCCGTTTCAACTTCGATTTCTGGACGCAATGCAAGCCACGCCGTTCCACATATCCGGCCTGCCGCGCAGTGATTGCCGCCAGAAAGCAGGGCCAAGAACACCAAGAAACGATGATTCTGGCGATTCAAAAGGCTTATTATTTGCAGGCAAAAAACCCTTCGGATGCGGATGTCCTGATTGATTTGGCTGGCGAAATCGGACTTGATGCCATGCGTTTCGCAGCGGATTTACAGGTGCCGGAAACGCAGAACCGCCTGCTGTACGAGTGTGCACTGGCCCGGAAAATCGGCGCACAAGGGTTTCCGAGCCTGATTGTCGCACAAAAAAACGCCTATCAATCCGTGCCCATCGACTACTCCGATGCGGCACTGATGTTGCGCCGCTTGCATACCCTTCTCACGGCTTAACCGCCCGACCGAATCGCAATCCAAATCGTATGCCGATTGTTGCGTTGCCCGGCATGTGCACGCACACGCCGTTCTTCGACATCGAAACCGACCTTCATCAAACGCTGGGTAAATGCCGTATCCGGTGCTGCCGACCAAATGGTCAGTATGCCACCGGGTTTCAGTGCATCGTAGGCATTATTCAGGCCGCGAAATCCGTACAGTCCGTCATTTTCTTCGCGGGTAAAACCGTCCGGGCCGTTGTCCACATCGAGCATGATAGCATCGAAGCTGTTTTCATGATCATGCATCACTTTGCCGACATCCTGTTCCAACACAGAAACACGTTCATCATCAAGCGGGAATCCGGCCAACGCCCCCATGTATTCGCGATTCCAGCGTACCACCGCAGGCACAAGTTCGGCAACGCTGACTTTTGTCGATGCGGATGCATGGGAAAGTGCGGCGGCCAATGTGTAGCCCATACCCAGTCCGCCAACCAGAAAATGCACATTTTTGCGTTTGGCAACAGGCACGCAGGCCAATTCGGCCAACACATCCTCCGAATTATGCGCGCGGCTGTTCATCAATTCGCCCATTTTATCGACACGAATCGAAAATTCGTCGCCATGCCGGTAAAGCCGAATGGTTTCGCCATCGCCGGGCGCGCGCGCTGTGTCGATGAGTTCGTACGGTGTCATCGTTGATGGCTTATTGTCGCCAGCCACGCAATACATCAAGGCAGATTGCATTCATTTCGAGCGCCCGTGCTTCGCTGTCCGCTTCGTTGTAACAACGCAATTCCGGCGCATTGCCGGAAGGACGCAAATGGGCGATTTCACCGCTAGCAAAGGTCATACGAATACCGTCGGTAGCGTCAATATCTACGACCGGACCGAAGGCTTGGCCGAACAATTCCTCGGCGGCGGATTTGTCTTTTTCCGCATCGCCGCTATTCAATGCGGCCAAACGCTGACGACTCCATTCGCTGGGGAAATCCTTGATGCGGTCGCTGGCCGTGAAACGCTGCGGCAAGCTCGCGCAAAGCTGTGAAATAGACATGTTTTGCTGCATCGCCAGAAGCAAAATCGCCAGCGGCACGATCATCGCATCGCGCGTCGGCAAAGCGGACAACATGCGCCCGTTCAAGACAATATCGCTGGCCGTCAAAAAACCGCCGTTGGCTTCGTAACCGACGATGTTTTTTGCGCTTTTGCACGCGAGCTTCTGCATGGCTTCAATCACATAGGGCGAACCGATACGCGTGCGCGCCACCGCATCAAACCAAGCGCATTTTTCTACCGCAGAGTTGCAACTGACCGGCGTCGCCACATTCTCCGCACCCAAAGAACGCGCACATAAAATACCTGCCACATCGCCGCGCAACCAGTTGCCGTGCTCGTCGCTCATCAGCGGCCTATCACCATCGCCGTCCGCCGAAACCATGCAATCGAATGCGTATTCTGCGGCCCATTGTTTAGCCAGTTGCACATCTTCGGGACGAATCGCTTCGGTATCGACCGGGATAAAGGTATCCGAGCGGCCAAGGCAGACGACTTCCGCGCCAAGACTCGCAAACACATCGGCAAATATATCGCGGGCCACCGTCGAATGCTGGTAAACACCGATGCGCTTGCCGCGCAGGCAATCCGCCGGAAGAAAATCGACATAGCGGCGGATATATTGATCGTGCGCCTCGCTATCTTCATCCGGCAGGTGAAATGGCGATGTGGCGTTTCCGTTTGCATCGAACAAAGTGCTGCGAATATCGACTGCGCGCGCCGTCATCGCCTGCTCGTCGGCTTTGAGGATTTCGCCTTCCGGTTTGTAGAATTTAATACCATTGCGATCATCCGGAATATGGCTGCCGGTCACCATGATGGCCGGAATGCCGTGTTGCAGGCCGAATAGGGCCACCGCAGGTGTCGGAATAAACCCGCAATTGAACGGCACAAGACCGGCATCGGATACCGCCATGCCGACTGCCGCCATAATACGCGGCGTGCTGGAACGGAAATCCCCGGCAATGGCCACCCGCCGATCCTCAGGCAATAATTTCGCATCCTGCAAATAGGCCAGAAAAGCCAGCGTATAGGCATAACAAACGCGGTCCGTCATGTCCGCAGCCAGCCCGCGCGCGCCACTGGTCCCGAAACCGACGCCGCTTTGCGCCATCAAATCGGCAATCACAATGCGCTGTTTTGAAGTTGTATGTGTCATGCCGGGCAGCCTACTGGCAGCTCAGGCAAGGCGCTAGTTTCTCCGCATCTTTTATGCCGCATTTATTGTGTTTATTGCTTTACCCTAGGTGCAAATTTAACTGGGCATCAGCTTTTTCTGCTTCGTCATGCGCCCCATCACGCCCGCTTTCAAAGCCGCTTGCCGTGACGCCAAGCAATCGCACCGCCTTTTTTCCCGCATCGGTCTGCGCCAGCAATGCCGACAACACCGCCATCGCGTCTTGCATGCCGTTTATCGCGCCGCTTTGGGTTGATGTGCGTGTTATTTGTTTAAAATCGGCGTATTTCACCTTTAACGTGATAGTTTTTGCCGACAATCGCTGCTCCTGCAAGCGAAAAAGCACCTTTTCCGCCAGCTTTTCGATGTGTTTTAACAACGCTTCAGCATCTAAAATATCATGCGCAAAGGTGGTTTCCTTACCCAATGATTTCCGCACACGCACGCTGCGTACCGGCCTTTGATCAACGCCCCGGGCGACGTGAAAATAATAATCGGCAGCTTTGCCGAAATGCTTTTGCAAGTCCTCTTTTGCCCATGCCTTCAAATCCTTGCCGGTAAAAATACTCAAGCCATGCATTTTCTTCTCGGTGGCCGGGCCAACGCCATAAAATTTACCGACGGGCAATGCGGCGACAAACGCCTCGCTCTGTTCCGGTTTAATCACATATAAACCATCGGGTTTATCCATATCCGAGGCGATTTTTGCGAGAAATTTATTATACGACACGCCCGCCGATGCGATCAGCCCTGTTGCATCCAGAATTTCGCGTTTAATGGCTTGGGCAATACGTGTTGCCGAACCACCGAAGGATGCGGTGTAGGTGACATCCAGATAGGCCTCATCCAAAGATAAAGGCTCCACTTGCGAACCATAACGCCAAAATATTTCGCGGATTTTATCCGACGCTTGCCGATACGCGGCAAAACGCGGCGGCACAAAAATCGCTGCCGGGCATAATTTGAATGCTTTGGCGCAAGGCATCGCCGAACGAATACCGAATTTCCGCGCTTCATAACTGCAAGCCGCCACCACGCCACGACTATCCGGCTGGCCGCCGACGATAAGTGGTTTTCCCTGATATTCGGGATGGTCCCGCTGCTCCACGGATGCAAAAAACGCATCCATATCAACATGAATAATTTTCCGTTGTTTGCTCATGGCATGTTAAACAACACTGCCATTTGTCCATCAATAGCCCAGATTCGGAGCCAGCCACCTTTCAGCTTCTTCGATACGCATGCCTTTACGCTCGGCATAATCTTCCAACTGATCTTTATTGATTTTACCGACGGTGAAATATTGCGCTTCGGGATTGGCAAAATAGAGGCCGGAAACGGCGGCGGTGGGCAGCATGGCGTAAGATTCGGTGAGTTGCATGCCGATGTTGGCTTCGACATCAAGTAACTGCCACAGCGTGCCTTTTTCCGTGTGTTCCGGGCAGGCCGGATAACCTGCAGCCGGGCGAATCCCCTGATATTTTTCGTTGGTGATGTCCGCGATGCTTAAATCCTCGTCCGGCACATAAGCCCAAGCCTCGGTGCGCACCTGCTTGTGCAACATTTCGGCCAACGCTTCAGCCAAACGGTCGGCCAGCACCTTCAGCATAATCGCGTTGTAATCGTCGTGCTCGGCTTCGAAGGCTTTGGCACGCTCTTCGGCCCCGAAAATGCCAACAGCGAAACCGCCCAAATGATCGTTTTCTTCTTTTGAAACGAAATCGGCCAAACACAGATTGGCGCGGCTGTCTTTTTTGTCAGTTTGTTGACGCAGAAAGTGGAATTGCGCCAGTTCCGTGCTGTGCTGCGCATCGGCAAACACACGAATGCTGTCGTTTTCCGTCGCTTGCGCCGGAAACAGGCCGAACACCGCTTTGGCGGTAAACAATTTCTCGGCGATGATTTTATCCAGCCAAACTTGCGCCTCGTCGAACAGCTTTTGCGCTTCCTTGCCCTTGTGCGGGTCGTTCAAAATGCGTGGATAAGCGCCGTTCAGCTCCCAAGCACCAAAAAACGGCGTCCAATCAATAAATTCGCGAATATCAGCCAGCGGAATATCGTTCAATACCTGCACACCGATATTTTTCGGCGGCGTTGCAATCGTTGCCGCATTCAAAGGCGTGGCATTGGCGCGTGCGGCCTGTAAAGAAAGCCAGTCCGTCTGCTTTTGGCGACCGAGATAGCGTTCACGCACACCTTTGTATTCTTCGCGTATTTTCTGCACAAAACCGGCGCGATGCGCCTCGGAAATCAGATTTTGCGCCACCCCGACGGCACGCGAAGCATCCTTCACCCAAACCACCGGATGCTCGTATTCCGGCTCGATTTTGACTGCCGTATGCGCCTTGGAGGTGGTCGCACCGCCGAGCATAATCGGCAGAAAATAGTCCAAACGGGTCATTTCCTTGGCAATATGCACCATTTCATCGAGGCTGGGGGTAATCAGGCCGGAAAGCCCGATAATATCCACATCGTGTTTTTTCGCTTCTTCGAGAATCGTCGCCGCCGGCACCATCACACCGAGATCAATGACCTCGAAATTGTTGCATTGCAAGACAACACCGACGATATTTTTACCGATGTCATGCACATCGCCCTTGACCGTGGCCATCAACACCGTGCCGTTCGACGACGTGGCCCCAGCGGCTTTTCCTGCTTCGATATACGGCATCAAATAAGCCACCGATTTTTTCATCACGCGTGCCGATTTAACCACCTGCGGCAGGAACATCTTGCCATCGCCGAATAAATCGCCGACCACGTTCATACCGTCCATCAACGGCCCTTCGATGACCTCAATCGGTGTATCGAACAGCTGCCGTGCCTCTTCGGTGTCTTCCTCGACAAACGCATCGATGCCCTTGACCAGCGCATGCTCCAGACGCTTGGCCACCGGCAATTTGCGCCATTCGTCATCGGCTTTTTTGGCTTTGATGCCGTCGCCGCGATAATTCTCGGCAATATCCAGCAGCCGATCGGTGGCATCCTCGCGCCTGTTTTGCACCACATCTTCGACCGCTTCGCGCAATTCTTCCGGCAAATCATCATACACGGCCAACTGACCGGCATTGACGATGCCCATATCCATGCCCTGTTTGATGGCGTGGTAGAGGAAGACCGAGTGAATGGCTTCGCGCACCGGATTGTTGCCGCGAAACGAGAAGGAAACATTGGACACGCCGCCGGAAATCATCGCGTGCGGCAGATTCTTCTTGATCCAGCCGGTGGCTTCGATGAAATCGACGGCATAGTTGTTGTGTTCTTCAATACCGGTGGCGATGGCGAAGATATTCGGGTCGAAAATGATGTCTTCGGGCGGAAAGTTGCATTTTTCGGTCAACACTTTGTACGAACGGGCGCAAATTTCGGTTTTTCGCTTAAATGTGTCCGCCTGCCCCTCTTCGTCAAAGGCCATGATGATGGCGGCGGCCCCGTATTTGCGAATCAGTTTGGCATGATGGATGAATTTTTCTTCGCCTTCTTTCAGGGAAATCGAATTGACCACGCCCTTGCCCTGAATGCACTGCAAACCAGCCTCGACAATCTCCCATTTGGAGCTGTCAATCATCACCGGAACCTTGGAAATATCCGGTTCGGATGCGATCAGATTCAGGAACGTGCGCATGGCAACCACGCCATCAAGCATCGCTTCATCCATATTCACATCAATAATTTGCGCACCGTTTTCAACCTGTTCGCGGCAGACATCAAGTGCTGTGGTGTAGTCACCTTCCATGACCAAGCGCTTGAATTTGGCGGAGCCGGTCACATTGGCGCGCTCGCCAACATTCACAAACAGCGAATTCTCGTCGATATTCAACGGCTCCAGCCCGGAAAGTCGGCAAGCCACCGGTAAATCGGGGGTTTTCCTTGGCGCAATGCCTTCGACAGCCGCCGCCATCGCTTTGATGTGCTCCGGGCCGGTGCCGCAGCAGCCGCCGATGATGTTCAGAAACCCGGATTTCGCCCATTCGCCGATTTCGGCGGCCATATCCTCCGGCGTTTCATCATAACCACCGAATGCATTGGGCAAACCGGCATTCGGATGCGCATTGATATGGCAGGTCGCGGTATTCGATAGCTCCTCAACATATTGGCGCAGTTCGGCTGCACCGAGTGCGCAATTCAGGCCGATGGAAAGCGGTTCGGCGTGCGCCAGCGAGTTGTAGAAGGCCGTCGCCGTTTGCCCGGACAAGGTGCGCCCGGAAGCATCGGTAATCGTACCGGAAATGATAATCGGCAGTTCGCTTCCGCTTTCTTCAAACACCTCTTTGACGGCAAATATGGCGGCCTTGGCATTGAGTACATCAAACACGGTTTCGATCAGGATAATATCCGAGCCGCCGTCCATCAGGCCCTTGGTGGCGGTTTTGTAGGTTTCGACCAATTCCATAAAGGTGACATTGCGAAAACCCGGATCGTTGACATCGGGTGAAATCGACGCCGTGCGCGAGGTCGGGCCGATCACACCGGCGACAAAACGCGGTTTTTCATCGCTGGCAATAGCGTCGCAGGCTTGGCGCGCCAATTTTGCGCCTTCGACATTCAGCTCGTAAACCAATTCTTCCATGCCGTAATCGGCCATCGAGGCGGCGTTGGCATTGAAAGTATTGGTTTCCAAAATATCCGCACCAGCTTCCAGATAAGCAGTATGAATATCACGGATAATATGCGGCTGGGTCAGCGACAACAGATCGTTGTTGCCTTTGAGTTCAGACGGCCAATCGGCAAAGCGTTCGCCGCGATAATCGGCTTCCTCCAGCTTATGGCGCTGAATCATCGTACCCATCGCGCCGTCGAGAATCAGGATGCGTTGTTTGAGTTGTTGTTGAAGGGTATTTGTATAAGACATAATGCGTAGCTTATGCAAGAGACAGGCGCGCCTCAATAGAAATAAACCCGAGATTGAAAAGCACAAGCTCAATCGCAAGACTAAATCACTGTTGGAACTGGTACCGGGAGCCGGAGTCGAACCGGCACTTCCTTGCGGAAACCAGATTTTGAGTCTGGCGTGTCTACCAATTTCACCATCCCGGCATACGATTCAAACAGATGGTTAAAACGGCGCGAAGCATTGCTATCATGGTGATATGTGTCAAGCTTCGATAAGCGAAGGCGCATCGACATACCGACAACAGACTAAGGGAGTGCGGGGTGACAGAAAAACAGGCACAGCAGTGTAGTTACGACATAGTGATTGCTGGTGGCGGACTGGTTGGCGTCGCGCTAGCACGGGCTGTATCGCAAACAGGCATGAAAATCGCAGTGATTGAGGCGCAAGGCGTGGATGCCTTTCCGGATACCCAACCAGAACGGGTGATTGCCTTATCACATGCTTCACACAGCTATCTTGAACAACTCGGCGTATGGCAAGATATCGTCGATGCCGGTGTGGCAGCGATTCGCAAGGTGCATATTTGCGAACCGGGCAATCGCGGCGAAGTCGGCATGCATCAGGGCGATGCCGGTATTGAAGCACTCGGTTATGTGGTCAGCAACGCATCCATTCTGCGTGCCTTGTATAAAGCATTGCCGGAAAGTGTCGATGTGCTGGCTCCGGCACAATTGCAGGCGTTAAATGAAACGCCTGAAGCTATGCAGGTGCATATCCGCCAGGATAATATTGATTCCGTATTAAATTGCCGTTTACTGGTCGCCGCCGACGGCACAATGAGCCGCGTTCGCCGCCTGCGCGGCATCGGCAGTCGCGGCTGGGATCACAATCGTTTTGGTCTGGTTGCTTCGGTAACACCGCATCATCCGCACCGCAATGTGGCGCACGAATGCTTTCGTAGCGACGGGCCGTTGGCATTTTTGCCGCTGGACGAAGAGCGCTATTCTATCGTCTGGACACTGACCCCGCGCGATGCCAGTCGCATCATGGCGCTGGACGATGCAGATTTTCTGCACGAACTGGAAACTGCAGCGGGTGAACGCATGCAGCCGCATCTCGGCGGTTTTTCGGAGGTCGGGCCGCGCGCCTTATTCCCCTTCGAATACCGCATTTGCCAAACATTCACCGCACCGCGCACCGCACTGATCGGCAACGCCGCGCACACCATGCATCCGGTCGCCGGGCAGGGATTGAATATCGGTTTACGCGATGTGGCGGTACTCAGCGATGCAATTCGCCGCGCCGTTGACAGCGGCAGGGATATTGCCGCACCGGTGGTTTTGGAAGAATACGCGCAGCGCCGTTGTGCAGACACCTTGTCCGTTTCCGCCTTCACCGAAGGTTTGAAT
>JAJRWP010000028.1 GCA_021545645.1 Zetaproteobacteria bacterium
AAATCACCGCGCACCACTGCTTTTCCACCATTTTTACCGATGCGTACTGCCAACCGTTGCGCCTTGGCAAGCTGCATTTCAAAACCCGGCATACTCGCTTCGAGCATCTGCGCACGATCGCGCAACGGCAGCCAGAAACCGAACACAACAATCATGAGTGGCAACAGAACCGCCGCAATCACCACAATTCGCTGCTCACGCGGCTGCAGCGCCGCATAACGCTCACGCAACGCAACTTGCACACGCACGACAAGCGGATGCTGCAAAAGAGGCTGTAAAACGCGCATCAAGACCAACGCAGGCGAATACGCACCTGCTTGCCCTGCAAATCAGTGTCCACCAAATCGACTTTTCGCTTGAGAATAGCCGAAAGCGCATCACGCACACGGTTGGCCACCGCGAAATCAGCCACCGTACCACTAAGCACCACTTCCTTGCCGGAATATTGAATACCCTGAACAACAAGCCCCTTTTCTTTGCCGTGAAGCTGGCTGATCGCTTGCAATTGTTTGAGGAAAAACCACCCACCATCACCCGCGCCACCACCAGCAGCCTGTTGTAACTGCAACATCGGATCGATCATCGCCACACCCGGCAAGACCTGATGAAATGTATCCTCAATCCCTTGCCGCAGGCTCTGCTGCTGCGCAGATAACTGCTGGACACGGTAAGCGTCGTGCCCGATCAGCAATAACATGAGAAAAGCACCCAATACAGCGGCCCGTTTCCAAGCTGTAATATGCATGTTCCAATCCGACTGCAACACCCAACGACCATGCCGGAAATTAAATGGCGAATCGCCTTGCAAACGTGAAAATGCTGCAGCATTGGCCGCATGCCGGGACGGCAATTCGTCCATCGTTTGCACATGCCAGTTTGCAGCGGATGTTTCGGCTAGTTCACGAAACGTATCCGACCAAGCAGCATCAAGATTGCCGAATAAGGGCTGCGAATCGACCTCAAAACCCATCGCCTGCAACGAGCGCAAGGCATCTTCGGCAATCAGTCCTGTATCACATTGCGAATTTCCATCCGTTTGGCATACATTCAAACGCCGCATACCGCGCCACACACTATCTTCGACAAAACCCAGCATCAGACCGGAATTATCGGCGTCCAACACCGCACAAGTCGTGGCCTCCATCGGCAAACAAGCCTGCAAACGCACGGCAATATCCGGGCATACCTGACGGCAATCACGAATAATCGCAGCATCGGAAAGCTGTTTTTTCAACGTTTCCGGTAATGCAAACACCAGCCCGCGCACTCCTTCTATTGCGCGCACCGCCTGCCAACACAGCCACCAGTCTTGCGGTTCCACACCGGCTTGATCGTCCAATTCCTGACCAAGCATTGCACCATCGATCAAACGCGGATGCTCTACAGGAAGGGTAAAAGGCCGCTGCAGCAGATGCTCGCATGGCAGTAATAAGGTCGAAACCGGTGCATCGACACCGCCAAGATCAAACGCAGCCCATGCGTCCACCGCGAGGCCATGATCCACTGCCGTCGAAGCATCGCCCTCTAAATCTTCAGCCGCAGCAGGCTCAAACACAGCCTGTCGCACAACCGATTCATCCCACAATTCAAGCGAATGACCATCCCAACTGGCTAACATCACAAATCCGCCAACATCATAAACCCGCCACCTTACGCCGCGATAACACTTGAAACTTCTTACCTTGGCGCGCTACCAGCATACGTTCCGCCCAACGCGCGCGCGCAAACCGCGCCTCGACACGAATCACAAAGGCATCACTGATGGTCACCAGCCAAACCGGCTTGATTTTCGTTGCCCAGACATTGAGGCCGCCGGATGTCAATTCGGACACACTCTTGAAGGCTGCACTTTCGCGCTGCTGAATCATCGCTTCCACGTCCCCCTGCGAAATATTGTCGGCCAAGCTTAGCAGCACCGCCGCCGGGGCGGTATTGATATTCACACCGCTGATGCCCTTGCTGGGCCGCACCATCACCACCTTGGTCAGCTTGTTTAATATGTCGCGATCAAAGCCCCGCACCAACAGCAACTCCGGCAACGTATCCAGCGGCGCATTTTTAATGCGGTACGGCTGATCGGCATAAGCACTCTCTTCCGTCCCCCCGGAACCGTAAGGGGTTTTATCGCTATCCATCCAGTCAACCAACGCATCGACCAATTGCATGTCCAGTTCCAGATGCGCAAACAATCGCTTAACCACTGCCACGGCATCCTTGTTAAGCTTGCCACTGTTATCGACCAAATCGTTGAGATTGATGTAACGGTTCGCATCTTCGATATGCCCGGCTATTTCGCCGTCATCGACCGGAAAAGCAGGCCAATCCAACGCCCATTCTTCATCCAGCGAATCCACACTGGCATCGTCGGCAGCCAGTGTGCGCATGGCCAATGCTTGCCCGGATTCCACCGCCAACCATGTCTTGCTGAGCAACTGCATATTTTCCGCCCGGCGCAATGAAATCCAATCCTCATCGGCACTCTGCACCGCCCACACCGCCACCAATGCCACCAGCGACAACACCATCACCAGCGCAACGCCGCGTTCGCTGTTTTTGCCTTGATAGCGCATCACCTGACATCTCCGGCAATAAACAAAGGCAACACCAATTCGCGCTCCAGCCCACCATCCGCTCGCCAGCGAATCCGCAACGCCTTTGGCAAATGCTCCGTAAAATTGAGTCCCGCAGATAAATTGTTTCCCCACACATCCACCCAGCGATCATCGGCAACCAGTGCCTGCACCTCAAAAGAAACCGCTTGCTGCATTTGCCAATCAACAGTTCTTTTCTCGCGCATCCACAGCGCCTGCGACTGACGCACAATATAACCGCTATCCTCATCCAGCGCATAATGAACCTGAACCGGAGCCAGCGATGCCTGATCGCTAATGAGTAGCGTTAATGTATCAAAGGCATCTTCACCGCGTTGATCGTGCGTGATTTCGAGCGTGTGTACGGATTTATCCGCCGAACGCAGCAAATAAGTCACATCCATACGCAAACGCCGATCCATCTGATAAGACGATTCGAGTTGATCGCGTTCGGCCTGCAACATGCGGAAACCCTTGCCCGCCGGAACCAAGGCTGCGTAACACACCGAAGCAATCAGCGCGAATATAGATAGCGCCACCATCAATTCCAGCAGTGTAAACCCTTGATTTGGCGTGCAATTCATGCGTGTTTTCATGGCACTTGCCGATAGAGGAACATACGCACTTCGCCGCCATCCGGTGCGGTCACCAGCATGTTTTGGCGCACAAACCCATCGTCCAGCGTGCGCTCAATCGTTAATTTCCAGTGAAAAACACCGCGTTTGCTTTCCACCTCGCCATCTTTCTCTGCGACGACACCTTTCTCCAGCCGAAGTTTCTCCAGTTCGTTTACCGCCAACGACAATGCCTCGGCATGCATGCTTAAATCGTGTTGAATATCCGCCGATGCACCGATACGCCCCATCAGCGCCACCAGCGCCGTCGCCGCAATCGCCAACGCCACCATCACCTCAAGGAGTGTAAATCCACGATTCGGACTGCGATTCAGCAAATCCTTCACGGTACAAGCAAGGCTCACTGCACATCCTTGCGCACACGAATACCTGCCGGGCCGGGGCGCAATTCAATGACCAATTCTCCGGCGGACGATTGCAAAAAAACATCGGCAACGCTGAGCATGCCGTCGCTCATGAACACCACGGAGGCGAGCGGTTTTTTCTTATTCTCACTCGCCTCTTTATTTGTTTTTTTTGTTTTATAAGAATTAGTTACACCACCCAAGCTAAACTCTTGCATTAAACCGTCGGCCAGTTGCACCTCGGTAATCTTCACCCCTTCGGGCAAGCCTTGCGCTGTAAACGGCGCTTCGCTTAAGCTCTGCCATTCGCCTTTATTATCGGCCACCTGAAATTCGTAGCGGTCGGCATAGGCATTCCAACGCAGTGGCGCAGAACGCAATTGCGCCTCCTCGGAAGCAACATGCAGCAAGCGTACCAAATGCCGCGCCGTATCATTCAGCGCCGCTGTTGCCGGGCGAAACAAATTGGGTATCACAAAAGCGGCAACCATCGCCATCACCACCATCACCAACATGATTTCCAGCAGCGTAAAACCGCGCGCACGCGACAAAGCGACGTTGCTGCCCGATTGGCTTGCCGTCAGCGCGCTACCAGTTGCCAATATCGGCATCGAATCCCGAACCGCCGCTACGCCCGTCGCCGCCATAAGACAAAATATCGAA
>JAJRWP010000029.1 GCA_021545645.1 Zetaproteobacteria bacterium
AGCGGTCGCACGGGTGTTCGTCTGGCGCGAAGGTATTGCGCAGGACCGTATCCATATCGAAGGTCGCGGGGCCGCCGATCCGGTGGCGGATAATGCCACGCCGGAAGGCCGGGCCAAGAATCGACGCATCGAAATCTTTATCCTCGGCAGTTGATCTTTAGCGTTTGGCAGCGCGCAGGCATAGCCAAGCGAGCAATAGCGGTATGAGTACACCGATGCCGCTGAACCACAGGGGCATAACCCAGCCCTGAATCACAATTTCAACGCCAAGCAGCAGGCGCACGACATGCGCTGCCGCAACCAGCACAAACACAACACTAACCAGATACAATACCGCTTTTTGCATGCACTACTCCTTGCCTGCCTTGATTGGGGAGGCACTCATTAGTATAGCAGTGTCGAATGGGCTTGTGTGCGGCTTAGGCTCCGGAAACTATGAATAACGCAGTTGATTGATGCGTGCCTGAAACATGGCGCGGCGCAGCGCTTTGTTGCGCACCTTGCGAATGTCCTTGGCAATGCGCCGTTTATCCCTCCACGTCGGATGTTTTGGCGGTGTACTGATTTTTTCCCGTTGCGGCATGCCTGCGCCGGGCTGCATGCGCGTGCGCACATTGCTGATGCTTTTGACGCGGCAACGGCGAAAACATGCATTGCGAATTTCCTGTTGCAGAAAACGCACCTGCTGGGCCATGGCCGGGTGATCGACGGCGATATGCAGGCAGCCTGCCTCGATATTTAGCGGTTCTGTGTGTTGGGCCAGCACCGAGCCGACGATTTCAGCCCATTGGCGGCGCACACGGCCAATGTCGGCCAGGCGCTGCAATTGCTCCTCGCCGAGCACGGCGCAAAGGCCGGATTGCAACGGTGTTAAGTGCGAACGGACGCGGAATTTTTCTTTGAAACGGCTCAAAACGGAAGTTTTTTACCGCCGAGAATATGCGCATGCAGATGAAAAACCTCCTGCCCGCCACCTTCGCGGACATTGATCACCACCCGGTATCCGGCAGCCAGATTCAACACATCGTCGGCAATCGTACGCACCCGGTTCATCAGTAGGCCGAGCACAGCCGGATCATTGCAATCGGCAAGCGTCGCCACATGTTTTTTGGGAATCACCAGCACATGCACCGGCGCTTTCGGATGGATGTCTTTGAAGGCGAATACATCTGCATCCTCATACACCGTATCGGAAGGAATGCTTCCTTCGATAATTTTACAAAACAGGCAATCAGGCATGGCATCACTCCTTGTTGAAGCTTAAGTTTAACAACAGAAGGGGCTTTCACCAGTTAAAATCATCCGCTCCTTGTCTTTTTTGCATAGTTTTTTGATGTTTATTTCGGCCTTGAGTGCATCGGCATGCGAGCCTACTGATTGTTGATAAACGAGTTGAAGGGGCGATTTCCCACGCAGGTATTTTGCACCTTTGCCCGATTGATGTTCGGAAAAACGTCTTTCCACATCGGTGGTGATGCCGGTGTATAAGCTATTATCCTTGCAGCGAACGAGGTAAAGGAACCATATTTGTTCGGTCATTTAATAAATCGCCGAAATTTCATAACCATGTTGTTTACCCGCGCTGTGGATTTCAACTTCCTCACCTTGTTCTTTGCCCAACAACGCGCGCCCCAAAGGTGATTGCGGGGTAATGACGGTAATGATTTTTTTATTGTGTCGAATTTCTAAACCACCGGCATCGCCAGCAACCCACACGTGTTTTTCTTGGCCGTGTTCGTCGGTCAGTGTTACCAACGAGCATAAGGCAATACTGGCTGTGGATTCTGGTAGTTTGAGTTGCTTAAAATAGGCAAGCGCGCGTTGTATTGCTAATAATCGACGCCCTTGTCCGTGTGCCAAATAGGCGGCTTCGGTTCCCATCGTTTCATACTTGCTTGAGCCGAGGCAATCTTTATGCGTTGCCGTGTCGCGTGCCGTT
The DNA here is from genome assembly GCA_021545645.1 of Zetaproteobacteria bacterium. Taxonomy (GTDB): domain Bacteria; phylum Pseudomonadota; class Zetaproteobacteria; order Mariprofundales; family Mariprofundaceae; genus UBA1543. The sequence continues at coordinate 1,940 of JAJRWP010000029.1, forward strand.
TTTACCGCTTGTTCGGCAATCAATATGTCTGCTTCGAGTTGCCGGATGATGCATGCTACGATGTGGTGTTTATCCAGCATCGGGGGAATGATCTTTTTGCATGTTTTAGTTCAATTTGTGCGATTATTTATTTCTTGATGCCTTTTCATCATGTCCCGAAATGCCGAAGCGGCGGGCCAATTCGCCCAGCACATCGTCCGGCGACAGGCCTTTTTGCGCCAGCATGACCATGCTGTGAAACCACAAGTCGGCGGTTTCATAGATGATTTGTTGGCGGTCGTCATTTTTGGCGGCGATGATGGTTTCCACCGCTTCTTCACCGATCTTTTCCAGCATTTTATCCGGTTTGGCGTATAGCGAGGCGACGTAGGAGGAATCCGGCGATTCGGATTTTCGTGTTTCGAGTACGGCGGCCAGTTGTTTGAGAATATCGTTGCTTACGGATTCGTTCATACAAGAGGCTCCTCAATCGTAATCCATTCACCGCGCTGATTCTGCCGGTAAAAACAGGCTTGGCGGTTGGTGTGGCAGGCCGGTCCGGTTTGTTCGATCTGAAGAAGAAGCGTGTCGCCGTCGCAATCGAGATACATGGCCACGATTTTCTGCACATGGCCGGAGGATTCGCCCTTTTTCCACTGGCATGCGCGCGAACGCGAATAATAGTGTGCAAACCCGGTTTCAATGCTTTGCCGAACAGCTTCTTCGTTCATCCACGCCAGCATCAGCACACGCCCGGATTCGCAATCCTGCGCGATGGCCGGAATCAGGCCGTGCGCATCGAATTTAAGCTCGTCGAGCGGGTTCATGTGGTTACTTTAGCCAGCGCCCGTCCGGCGGCGGCGATGGTGGCGTCGATGTCTTCATCTGTGTGTGCAGCCGAGACAAATCCCGCTTCGTATTGTGAAGGGGCGAGATAAACGCCTTCATCAAGCATGGCGTTGAAAAATTTGCCGAAAAAGGCCAGATCGCAATGCTCGCTGACATCCGAGCAACAGTTCACACTATCCAATTCGGTGAAGAAAACGGTAAACATCGCGCCGACCTGATTGGCCACTGCCGGAACACCGGCTGCTTTGCAACCATCCAACAGACCTGCGACGAGCTTTGTCGTTTTGCGTTCCAGTTCCTCGTAAAAACCGGCTGCGCGCAGACGTGTTAAGGTTTCCAGTCCGGCGCGCATGGCCAGCGGATTGCCGGACAGCGTGCCCGCTTGATACACCGGACCGTCCGGTGAAATTTGCCGCATAATATCTTCGCGGCCACCGTAAGCACCGACAGGCAGACCGCCGCCGATGATTTTTCCCAGACAGGTCAAATCCGGCATAATGCCGAAACGCTGCTGCGCACCGCCTGCGCCAACACGAAAACCGCACATCACTTCGTCGAAAATCAGCAGCGCGCCTTCGGCTGTGCACAAATCGCGCAACTGCTGCAAAAATCCGCTGCTATACAAATCCATGACCCCGGTATTGCCGGGAACCGGCTCGACAATAATACAGGCGATTTCGTTTTTATTTTCTGCAAACAGGCGTTTTATGGCGGCAAAATCGTTAAACGGCGCGGTCAGGGTCAGTTTGGCATAATCGGCGGGCACACCGGCGGAATCGGGTTCGCCAAAGGTGGCCGCACCGCTTCCCGCTTTGACCAGAAAACCATCGGCATGACCGTGGTAGCCGCCGTCGAATTTGATGAATTTATCGCGCCCGGTAAAACCGCGCGCCAAGCGTAGCGCACTCATCGTCGCTTCCGAACCGGAATTCACAAAACGCACCACCTCAATCGACGGAACCATGTCGATCACCAGTTCGGCCAGTTCGATTTCCAGTTCGCACGGCGCGCCGAAACTCATGCCCAGTTCTGCCGTTTGCTGAACGCCTTTGACCACATCCGGGTGCGCATGACCGAGAATCATCGGTCCCCAAGAGCCGACGTAATCAATATAATCGTTGCCATCGACATCTTGCACATGACTGCCCACAGCGCTGGCCAGAAAACGCGGCGTACCGCCGACCGATTTGAAGGCGCGCACCGGCGAATTGACGCCGCCGGGCAGGATTTTGCAAGCAGCGGCAAAATCGGCTTCGGATTGTTGAATGTTTTGTTGTTGGTTGCTTGGCATGAGTACTCTCTCGATTAGAAAATGATTGCTGACGTTAAAAAACCGACTTGCTTCAATATTAAAGCCTTCAATATCAAGCCTGTGCGGTCAAAATAGCTGTGATTTTTCTGATGGCAGCCGGGCTAATCGCGCGGGCCGACCCATGTGTCGTGGATGCCCAGTTGCGCTTCCAGTGCGCCGCGTTGGGCGCGTGCTTCGCTATCGCTGGCAAAACCGGGCACACGAATACGATACCAGACCCTGCCGTTGGATACGGCGCGCACACTTTCGGCATTGATGCCCATGCGGCGCAGGCGGGCGACTTCCTGATAGGCGGATTCCTGATCGCTGACCGAGGTGATATTGACCACCCAGCCGCGATTGCTGCGGTTTTGCGCCGGATACGACGAACTGCTGATCGGCGGCGGCAGCGAACGGTTGCGTAATACATTGTTGTAGCCGCCGGAAGACTGGCGGTTGTTGGCAATATTATTATCGGGAACCGGTTGGATGGAAATAGGGGCGCGCGTATTTTCTGTGCGTGGAATTGTCGCGCGTGGAATCGTCTGCCGGGGCAGGGTGGGGGCCAAACGCGGCTGGATGGCGGCAATGCTGCGTGGGTTGCGGTTTTTAGCTTGCGATTTTAAGTGATTGGCCAGTGCTTGCGTGACGCTGTCTAGCTGGTTGCTGATGTCGGCGATTTCAGTGCTTAGATTCGTGTTTTTGGCCGGTTCTTTGAGTTGGGCGATGGTTTCTTCAAGGCTGGCAACCCGATTGGAGAGGCCGAGATTCATCCACAATAGCATGGCTGCAGCACCTGCGCCGGCAAGCAATGCGACGATAATGACCGGATTGGGCCGGGAAGGGCGATTGCGCGGTGCGAATTCGTCGTCGTCATCCAGATAATCCATGCTCACCTCTCTTGCCAAGATTCAGAACGACAGTGTGACGGAAAAGGTGGTGATGTGGCAAGTCGAAATTCAATTGTTTTTGCATAAACACCTGTATCGCTACTCATAACGGGCCATCAGGTAGCTGTGGATTACCTTTGCCGAGCGGCAGGCTGTGGATATTGTCGCCGTTTTCGTTGCGGGTGATTTTGGCTTTTCCCTGACGTTCTACTTCGTCAATACGGATGATGCAGTGCATGGGAATATAGCTGCGTTTGACACCGGAAAATTCGTTTTTCAGGCCTTCTTCCGAAGGGTCGAGCAGCAGCGCTGATTTTTCGCCGAAAACCAGTTCGCCGATTTCGACAAAACCCGGAATACCGGCTGGGCCGACGCTATGTGCATAAACTTCGTACACCTGTTGTTGATTGATGAATTGGATTTTGTAGATGTGTTTTTCGGCCATTAAACTTCCTTTGTGCTTATGTTGGGGCGGGAATTACCGGGAAATACGCCGCTCACGGGCGGTAGGTGACTTCGGCGGTGCAGGTTTCGCCGATACCAATGCGCGATACTTGCAGGCGTTCGTTATTCAGCCGTTCGGCCATGCGCTCATATAATATCCGCGCCACATTTTCGCTGGACGGATTGATGCGGTCGAAGGGTGGAATATCGTTCAAATTGTAATGGTCCCAGTCGGCGAGGGCGGCTTTCAACTCTTTTTTGAGGATTTTGTAGTCGATGGCAAGGCCGATGTCGTCCAGTGCTTCGCAAGCGACATATAATTTGACCCGCCAATTGTGCCCGTGCAGGCGTGCGCAATCGCCCGCATAATCGCGCAGGCTGTGGGCAGCGGCAAAATCGGTTTTTATCATCAATTCGTAATGTGCCATGCGCGCAGGCTAACGTGTTCCGCGCCGGGTATAAACGGCGCTTGTAAATTAAATGAGAATGGTTATCATTCCGATCATGAAACGATTAACGACACAACGGCAAGCGATTCTCGATCTTATCAATGCCTCCAACCGGCATTGGGATGCCGAAGAAGTGAATCGCGAACTGGCCGATCGCGGGCATTCTGTTGGCATTGCTACGGTGTATCGCGGCTTGACGGCTCTGGAAGAGGCAGGGCTGGTCGCCAGCATCCAGTTGGCGGATCGAAAACGCTACGAACGCGCCGACAAACAGCATCACGACCATATGATTTGCACCGAATGCGGTGCCATCGAAGAATTTTCACACCATAAAATCGAAGCGCTGCAAGAAGCGGCTGCACTGGAAAAAGGCTTCGAAATGAGCGGCCACCAGCTTGTTTTGTTCGGGCGCTGCGCCCGCTGTGTGGGCGAATCGACAGAGAGAGGAAAGCTATGACTTCCGCACTGATTATCGTGTTCCGGGAAATGTTGGAGATGGCATTGGTGCTTGGTGTGCTGTTTGCCGCCACCAAAGGCATGCGTACTGGCCGCTATTGGATCAATATCGGCATTGTGGTGGGTGTAATCGGGGCCATGTTGTTTGCTTTGTTTATGGAAAAAATCGAAAGCGCCGCCAGCGGTGACGGGGAATTCCTGTTCAATGCCGTGGTGTTGGCGATTGCATCGCTGTTGATTGCTTGGACGGTGATGTGGATGAGTAAACACGGGCGTGATTTAAGCGGTAAAATGCGCCGGGTTGGGCAGTCTGTTGCCGATGGTGATGCGCCGCGCACAGCGTTGGCGGCTGTGGCCGCAGCAGCGGTGATGCGCGAGGGCGGCGAAGCGGTTTTCTTCTTGTTTGGCACAGCGCAAACCGTGCAGGAAGACGGGACATCAATGCTTTTCGGTGCGGCTTTGGGCATGTTGTTGGGTATTCTCACCGCCTATGTTGTCTACCGTGGTTTGGTGCGTGTTCCGTTGCATCGCCTTTTCGCTGTTGTCGGTTGGTTGCTGATTCTGATTGCTGCCGGTATGGCGTCGCAATCGGTCGCCAATTTGGTGATGATTGATATGTTGCCATCGTTGATTGATCCGATGTGGGATACCTCGGCATGGTTGTCCGAGTCCAGTATGTTTGGTGAGGTTTTGCATGTCATGGTGGGGTATAGCGATCAGCCGAGCGGCATGCAGATGTTGGTTTTCACGATGGCACTGACGATCATGGTATGGTTGAATCAACGCCTGCGCCGGACATCTTCGCAATCGGTGTCGCAAGGTGCGAACGCCGCCGCCTGAGTTTCTCTGCATCTATATCTGCGATAGCCAGATGGCAGCAGCCAAGCTGATAAAAATCATGGGCAGCAGGCCGATCAGCAGCCAGCGGTGTGCAGCGGCGGGGGCGATGATTAGTCCGATAGCCAGTTTAACTGCCGAATTGGCGGCGCAGGCAAGCAAAATGGCTTGTGCGGCCAATTGCGCAACAATTGCCGCCGAATCCATCTGACTGACCGACAGGGTGATGGCATCGACATCGCTAAGCCCGGAAAGAAAAGCAATACCGAGAATGCCCGCATCGCCGAAATAATCTTGCGCTGCGCGGGTAAGCAGTACAATGAACGCGAAAAATGCACCGAAACCGAGAGCCACCGGCAGTGATAACGGGTTGAATTCCGGTCGATAATGTTTGCTGACATGCGGGCTTCCGGTTTTTTTCCACAACAGCACGCAGACAACCAGTGTTACCGCGATCACCGCAATTGCCGGAAACAGCAGAAACAGACTTAACTGCGCATTAAAAATCAGCGTCAGCGCCCAAACACGCGGAAACATCGTCGCGCAGGCCAGTAAAATAGCCAGTACGCACTGCATTTGCAGTGCCGGATTGCTGCGGCACAGGCGCGACATGGTCAGGGTGACTGCTGTGCTCGATACCAGTCCGCCGAGCAGACCGGTCAGGCTGAGCCCGGCTTTTTGCCCCAGTGTTTTGATCAAGGTGTAGGCGGCAAAGCCGATGCCCGAGATTAGCACCACCATTAACCATGTCCGTTGCGGATTAAACGCGCCGTAGGGGCCATAGGCTTGGTCGGGAAGGATGGGCAGAATAACCACCGTGACAATCAGAAATTGTAGCGCTTGATGCATATCCATCGGTGATAGCGCGCCGGAGAAACGGTGCAACAGTTTTTTGTAGGAAAGCAGCGTGAAGACGACGACGGCAAGGATGCTGGCCTGTAAAACATGACCAAGCCCGGTCAATACACCGAGAACGAAGGTCAGGACAAGGGCGATTTCGGTAGTCATACCGACGTCCGCGCGTTTTCTATTGCTGCTGCGCTGGTAGGCGAGCATGGCCAGACCGGCGGTGGCGGCAAGACCGAGCATAATGCCCCAGCTCATCATTTGCGCGGGTAACCAAGTGAGTAAATTGCCCAACAGGGAAACAAAGGCAAAGGTGCGGATGCCGGCGGGTTCGCTGTGGTGTGCGGTGTCTTTGCGGCGTTGATCGTATTCGCGTTCTAGGCCGATAAGTAGGCCGATACCCAGAGCGGCGATTGCAGGCATCAACAATTCCAGATCGATTAGCATAAAAACAGTGTAGCAGTTGACGGCGGTGTATGGTTGACAACGTAGCGATTGATTCGTTGCATGCCGGTTGACTTGGCAGATGCCATTTATATAGTTCGCATCCCATTTGGGGGATCGTCTAGTGGTAGGACTACGGACTCTGACTCCGTCAACCGAGGTTCGAATCCTCGTCCCCCAGCCAGTTTTTTTGAATATTTACAGCCGGAACTTTCAGATGAACGCTTTTTAATTTTCACTTCATCCTCTTTCAACAAAGGGTGTGTAAAGTTCGCATCAGTCCGGCGCGATTCCCTCCTCCCCTCCCTATAAATTTCGCCGGACTATCCTGACCCCGGCTTCTGCCGGGGTCTTTTTTTGTCCCAGCTTATCTTTGCGGCTAAGCAATATCTAATTCGACATCAGCAATGATTGGCAGATGATCCGAGCCGATAAACGGCATCGCTGCAAGCTTTACAATGCGTGCTTTTCCGCGTGTCAGGATATGATCGATGCGTCGTTGCGGTTGCCAACTGGGAAATGTCGGCGGTGCGGCAAGCGGTTGATGCAATCCGGTATCGGCCAGCAGCAGGCGAAATTCGTCCGAAGTCGGTTCGCAGTTTAAATCACCCATCAGAATGGCGTTTTCATGTTGTTTCAGTTGACGTCCGATATAACGTAGCTGGCGATTGCGGCTGGATTGTTTGAGGGAAAGGTGGGTAACAAAAACCGCAACATAGCAATTGCCAATCTGAAAAACAGCTTCCATCAGGCCGCGACCATGGCGCGATGCGGGTAATCTGTGCCGCTGTAAATAGATGCAGGGAAAACGGCTCATCAGACCGAGGCCGATACTGGCAATGGTGCCGACATCGCGGGTGATTTGGGCATGGCAGTAAGGTAAATATGCGTGTTCGGCGATGTATTGCGCCTGTTGAATGTGTTGGCTGCGGAAGGAACCGCAATCGGCTTCTTGTAGGCCGACAATGTCGAAAGGGCGCATCTGCTCGGCAATGCGTTGGAGATTACCGATTGCCTGCCGGTGCGGCAGCACATAACGAAAACTATAGGTCAGCATATGCCGCATACGGCGCGCACCGATACCGGCTTGTATATTGAAACTGGCTAGGCGGAGTGTGGTATGCGCAGGTTTATCGGTCATGCAAGATTGGTTTTGAGTTGCTGCATGTATTGCTGCAGCTTTTTCTCTTGCGGCGTTTCGGCCTGTACTTGCCCTACTTTGACTGGCCGCCGTTGCTTATCCACCGCCGCATAGACGATTACCGCATCCATGACGCAGGCTTTTTGATTGTTCGTTACTTCGATCTGTACCCAAATACTGCTGTTGCCGGTCAGGCCGACCTGTGCTTGCAGGTGGATAAGCTCGCCTTCAGGACATGGGCGGTAAAATCGCGCCCGGTGCACGGCCACAGTCAGACAGTCACGATTGCAAAATCCGTGCGCGGCAAGGAAACCAACCTCATCGGCTAGGGTAAGCAGCCTGCCGCCGTGCAACACATGATAACCGTTCAAATCAGCATTTTGTACCGTGTACGAAACGGACAGGCGGGTGGCACTGATGGCGACATCGTTCATACCTGCAAGGTAACGGTTGCGGGCGAAAATAGAAACGATATGTGTGACAGGCTATTTACAACATGGCATTCGACTTGCTGATGTTTCCCGGTATGGACGCTTTTTTTCTTGTTAGAACCGATGTTTTTGCATGGTTGCGCGGCATGTTTGCCGGTTGATGATGGCATTATCAACCTTTTTACCGCCGGAAACCGTTGAAATGTTGGCAGCGGTCGGCTCGGATTTTCCCGACGACTTGGCTTTTGATGTTGAAATGACGGTTTTATTCAGCGATATGCGCGGTTTTACAGAATTGGCCGAGGCGCATCCGCCGCGCCAAGTCTATGCCGCCATCAATACAAGCTTAGCGATTCAAACCCGATTGGTTCTCAAGCATCAGGGCAGCGTCAATAAATTCCTCGGTGATGGTTTGTTGGCCTGTTTTTCTGGAGATCAGCGCGTGCTGCATGCAACGGAATGTGTGCAAGCGATGTTAAGCACACTCAAAAAACGCGATGCCGAAGGTTTGTTCTTACCCAGTCCGGTGGGTTTCGGTATTAACGATGGCAAGGTGCTTCTTGGGTTGTTGGGAACCGAAGAGCGGCGGGAATTTACGGTTATTGGCGATGTGGTCAATACAGCCGCCAGATTGTGCGGGATTGCCAAGCCGTTTCAAGCATTGATAACCGACAATGCCTTGCGCGGCTTGCCTGCGGAGGTGGTTGAAAAACATTGTTGTTTTTACCGCCAACAGCAGTTCAAGGGCAAGTCGATGCCCATCGATGTTTATTGTATCAAAGAATAGCGTCATTCGCCTGATTCTTCTGCATTGCCCCGGCTGCTGCTACACTGCTCGCCGATGCTAAGATTCCTTTTTCGCGCCTTGCCGCATTTCGCCCTGTATGTACTGTTTTATGGTCAGTTTTTGCTGCCTGCACATGCCGCAGCGACGATGCAATTGCAGGTGGCGATGCAGGGCGATGTGCTGACTTGCAGTGCTTCGCCTGTGTCTTTGCCCGACGGTCTTGAGCGCGCCCTGCGTGATGGCAGCGAAATCAGTGTGAACTGGCGTATCATTGTTGAAATCGAGCGTAAATATTGGTTGAACAAATCGGTGGCCAGTATTGAGTTGAATCGGCGGGTGATTCCCGATTTGGTATCGCGCAGTTGGTTGCTGGTGGATCAGACCAGCGGCATCACGCGGCGTGTGTTTGCGTTGCGCGAAGCCACGGATTTTTTAACCGTGTTGCAGCATTTTCCGGTGTTGGACCGTAGTTTATTGAGTGCCGGACAGGCGTATGTGGTGAAGGTTGCCGTCCGTGAGCGTGAAGGCGAGGTGCAAGATAGCTGGTGGCGCACATGGTTCGGCGGTGAGAACAGCTCGGCCAGCAGTGGCTTTACCCTACCGTGAACAGCCTGCGTCTGATGCGTTTCCTGCCCTTGTTGATGGGCGCAGCATTGTTAATCGGGATCGCTTATCTGTGGCCGTCATCATCAATTAGCGGCGGCAGTGTGCTGCTGACTTGGATTAATATTTTTCTTATGCTTGGTCTGGCCGTGCTTTGTTTGCAGTACGGGGTGCGTCTGCTGCGCGAACGCGAGGAGCCGCGACCGGGTTCGCGTTTGCGCGCCAAGCTGGTGATGGCGCTGGTCGGTATGTTGATGATTCCTTCGATGGTGACGCAAATTACCGCCAATCAGATGATGGAGCGCGGGCTAAATGTCTGGTTTGATGTACGTGTCGATACCTTGCTCGATCGGGCGCTGGATTTGGCACGCGGTTTTTACGGGCGTGTAGAAACCGATCTTAAACGCGGTATGCAGCAATATGTCGAGGATCCGGTGTTGCTCGCATCGTTGGATTGTGGGGTTGATTATGCGGCGTTGAATACGCGTCTTGGGCAAATTATGCGCAAGGAAGGCTGGCATCAACTGCAAATATTCGATCCGAGCGAGCGTTTGCTTGCCGGGGTTCAACAAAGCGGTCTTGAAGCCTTGGAAGCCGATGCCTTTGGTGAAAATGCCAAGCTTGCCGTAACCCTTGGGCGGGTGATGACCGATTTGAAGACGGCGGCGGGTAGCGAAATGGTGACCGGTTTTGCGCCGTTGGTGAATCAGCAAAAAAACGTAGTGGGCGTGTTGCGTGCGGAAATCACCTTGCCTGCGGGGGTTGTGCAAAGCGCGCGGGCGGTGGAGCAGGATTACCGCACGTATCGCGAGCTGGAACGCAACCGGCAGGCCATCGGTAGTCTGTTCACCAATACCATGCTGCTTGTTACCCTGATTGTGATTTTAATCGCCGGTGGCGTGGCGGTTGTTTTCGCCCGCCAACTGACGGCCCCGATTGGGCGGCTGGCCGAGGCTTTGCACCGAATCGGCGAGGGGGATTTGCGGGTTTCTGTCGAGGAAACAACGCACGACGAATTGGGTTCGCTGGTGCAGTCTTTTAATCGCATGGCCGAGCGTTTGCGACAGAATGTGGCGGCATTGCAGCGTACCCAACAGGAATTGACCGAAGCCTTGGACAACAGCAGGCAGCGGCGGCTGATTTTGGAAAAATTATTGTCCAGTTTGCAAACAGGTGTATTGCTTTGCGAACCGGACGGGCGCATTCGATTGCTTAACGAGGCGCTAAAATCCTTGCTCAGCCTACCCTCGGGTTGGATTCCGGGCCGCGATGTCGGGGCTTTGTGTACGGGCCGTTTGCGCTCAATAGGTGTTTGTTTCGAGGAGTTGCGCAATCAGCAACAGGAACAGTTGCAGCAGGAGCTGGATGTGTCGGTCGGCAAAGCCAATTTGCACCTTCTTTTGCGTGGTGCGCGCTTGTATTCCGGGGGAACAAAGGGTTTGTCGGGTTATCTGATTGTGATCGACGATATTAGCAGCCTTGCCGAGGCGCAGCGGAGCAAGGCTTGGGCCGAGGTGGCGCGGCGTCTGGCACATGAAATTAAAAACCCGCTGACGCCTATTAAATTAGCCACCGAGCGTTTGCAACGGCGCTTTTCCGATCAGGTCGAGCCTGTCGATGTGTTCGATTCATGCACGCATACGATTATTGCTCAGGTTGAGCGTTTACAGCGGTTGATCACCGATTTTTCGACACTTGCGCGCTTGCCGCAACCGCGTCTTGATGAAGTGGCTGTGCTACAATTGATGGATGAAATGCGTAATCTTTATGCGCCGTATGCGCGTGTGCAGGTCGCTTCGATTGATGTCGAGATGCGCTGTTTATGCGATATCGATCAGATTCGGCAGGTGTTGATTAACCTGCTCGACAATGCGCTGGCGGCGACGGAAGCGGCAGGATATGTGCGCTTATCTGCCAGTTATGCCGGGGAAATGGTCGAATTCCATGTTGAGGACGACGGCGAGGGTATTAGCCCGGAAGCCTTGGAACATATTTTCGATCCGTATTTTTCCACCAAGGCCGAAGGCTCCGGTCTTGGCTTGGCGATTGCCCGGCGCATTGCCCACGATCACGAGGGTGAGTTGAGCATTCGCCAAACCGGTAAGCCGACGATTTTCTGTTTGGCGTTGCCGAAGTTTACAAGAGCGGATTCAGAGGAGCTGAGGGGATGAGTAGACGCATTATGATCGTCGATGATGAAGCTGCGATTCGTGAATCGTTGCAGGGCTTGTTCGAGGATGAAGATTATCGGGTCGAGTGTGCGCCTTCCGGCGAGGAGGCGGTGGCACGCTTCCGCAAACAACCGAGCGATTGTGTGTTGCTGGATATATGGATGCCGGGTATTGATGGTTTGGAAACGCTGGCCCGGTTGAAATTACTGGATGCCGATGTGCCGGTCATTATGATGTCCGGTCACGCTACTATCGATACTGCGGTGCGCGCCACCCGGCAGGGAGCTTTCGATTTTGTCGAAAAACCGTTGTCTTCCGACCGTTTGCTGATTCTTGTGCGCAATGCGTTGGATAAACGCAAACTGGCGCGTGAAAATCTCGAGCTGAAGCAGCAGTCTGTTGTTAGCGAAGCACAGGAATTGGTCGGCCAAAGCGAGGCTATCGAAAATGTACGTAAGCTGATTCGCAAGGTGGCGGCGACCGATGCTTCGGTGCTTATTCTCGGTGAGCACGGTACGGGCAAAGCAGTGGCCGCACATCTTTTACACCGCCACTCCCGGCGGGCGGAAGCGCCGTTTGTGGCGATAAATACCGCAGGTATTCCCGAATCGCGCATGGATTCCGACCTTTTCGGGCATGAAAAAGGCGCGTTTCCCGGTGCGTTGCACAGTCAACGCGGGCGTTTCGAAATGGCCAACGGCGGCAGTTTGTTTTTCGATGAAATCATCGATCTCAGTCCGAGCGCGCAAGCCAAGGTGTTGCGCGTACTGCAAGAACATGCGGTACAACGCCTTGGTGGAGCCGAACCGGTGGATGTGGACGTGCGTCTGATTGCCGCCAGCAGCTACGATCCCGAGCAGGCCATGCATGACGGACGCCTGCGCGAAGATATTTATTACCGGCTGAATGTGGTGACAATTCGCATGCCGACTTTGCGCGAGCGCGCCGGTGATATTCCGCTGTTGATTGAGGCGCTTGCTGCCGAGCAGGCGGATATGCTGAGTGGTGATCCGGTTGTTTTTTCCGACGATGCAATTGCTATTTTGCAAGCCTGCCGTTGGGCTGGCAACGTGCGCGAATTACGCAATTATGTCGAACGCTGTCATATTTTGCGCCAAGGCGAAGTGGTCCGGGCATCGGATATGCCGCCGCTTGATCAAGGCGATATGCATCCCGGCACGGATATATCGGATAATTATCACAGAGCTAGAGAAGCTTTCGAACGCAGTTATTTGCTTTACCATTTGAACGAAAACGACTGGAATGTAAGCCGTACAGCGGAGGATATTGGCATGGAACGCAGCCAATTGCATCGCAAAATCAAGAGCTTCGGTTTGAAGGAGGACCGCACATGAATGTCCTTATTCTAGGTGCCGGCGAAGTGGGTTTTAGCATCGCCCAGCGTCTGGCCTCGGAAAATTGCAATGTGGTGGTCGTCGATCGCGATCCGCAGCTTCTGAAAAAGGTCGCCGATTGCATGGATGTGAAAACAGTATGCGGCCATGCCTCGCTGCCCAGCGTGTTGGAACAAGCCAATGCCGCCAATGCCGATTTACTGATTGCTGCGACCACCAACGACGAAGTGAATATGATGGCCTGCCAAGTGGCGCATTCGTTGTTTAAAGTACCGACCAAGCTGGCACGGGTCAGGGAAACCGAATACGTCAAACATGCGAAACTGTGCGGGCGTGACGATTTACCCATTGATTTGATTATTTCTCCGGAAACGGAAGCCGCAAAAGCAATTATCAAGCGTTTTCAGGTGTCTGCGGCGGCCGATGCGCAGGATTTTGCCGATGGCCGCATCAGTCTGGTGGGCTTGCGGATTCCTCCGAAAAGCGCTTTGGCAGGGATTTCGCTGAAGGAAACCACCGAAGCGATGAACGACATTCCGGTGATGGTCGTAGCCCACGAACACAATCAGAATTGGCGGGTTCCAAGCGGCGATGCGGTGCTGTTGGCTGGCGATACCATTTACGTCGCTATGGCCAAGGCGCATACCGATATGTTTATGGATACTGCCGGCTTGCACTGCGAAGAGCATGCCAGCAGGCATGTGATGTTGGTCGGTGGCGGGCATGTCGGATATATCGTTGCCCAACAACTGGAAGCGCTGAATGTGTCGTTGAAAATGATTGAATTCAACGCCGAACGGGCGGAATGGCTGGCCGAACATTTGGAAAATGCCACGGTGATTCACGGCGATGCCATGGATCGCCAGTTGCTTGAAGAGGAAAATGTCGGCGAAATGGACGATTTTCTGGCCCTCACCAACGACGACGAGACCAATATTTTGGCCAGTCTGATTGCCAAAAAATATAAAGTTCCGCATATCGTGACACTGGTGAATCGGGCGATTTATACCGATTTGATTGCTCAGATTGGGCTGGATATTACCGTTTCACCGCGTTTAACCACGGTTTCCAGTGTGCTCAGCCATATTCGTAAAGGGCGTATTCTCGGCATGTCGTCGCTGGGTGACGGCAGTATTGAGGTGCTGGAAGCGGAAGCGCTGGAAACCAGCGATATTCTGGATACACCGCTGCGCGAGCTTGATTTGCCCGCAGAAACCGTGGTCGGTGCCATCTTGCGAGATGGCGAGGTGGTGATTCCCGATGGCGATACGCGGGTTCAAGCGCACGATCTGGTGTTGATGGTGACGCGCAGTAGTTCGGTGATGGCAACAGAGAAATTATTTGAAGTGCATTTGGAGTTCTTTTAAGCGATGAATCCTCGTGGTGTTGCTTGGACGATTGGTATTCTGGCGGCGTTTTTCGGTGCCAGTATGCTGCTGCCAGCATTGGTCGCATGGCATTATGATACCGAGCATCTGCGCGAATTTCTTGCCGCCGGGCTGATTGTTTCGGCGATTGGTTTTATCATGATGCGTTTGGCTGGCGGTGCGCCTGAATCACTAAGTCATCGCGACGGTTTTCTGATTGTGGCCTTGGCTTGGGTGGTGCTTTCGGTGCTTGGTGCGGTGCCTTTTTGGACGACAGGTACGGCGGCGACGGTGATGGATGCGTTGTTTGAATCCGCCTCCGGTTTAACCACCACGGGGGCGACGGTATTTTCCGGTCTGGATAAAATGCCGGCATCGATTTTGTTTTGGCGTTCGATGGAGGAATGGCTTGGCGGCATGGGTATTATTGTGCTGGCCGTAGCCATTATGCCGCTGCTCGGCATTGGCGGCATGCAGCTTTTTCGCGCCGAGGCTCCGGGGCCGGTGAAAGATAAATTAACCGCGCGCGTTGCCGAAACAGGCAAAATTTTGTGGTATATGTATCTGGCGATGACCTGTGTTGTTGCCGTCGTTTACTGGTTGTTGGGCATGAGCGGTTTCGATGCGATTAATCATGCGATGTGTACGATTTCCATCGGTGGATTTTCAACGCACGATGCCAGCATGGGTTATTTCGATTCGTTGTGGATTCGTTTGGCAGCGGTTTGTTTTATGTTTATGGCAGGCATCAATTTCACCTTGCATTTCGCGGCTTTGCGTCGTGGTTTGAGTGCCAATGTGCTGCGCACCTATTTCACCGATGACGAATTCCGCACCTATTTCAAGTGGATAATCGTACTGGTTGCGATTGTCGGTTTGCCGACCTTATTGACGGCAAAAGGAAGCTGGGACGAGGTGTTGTTCAATACCGTCGCCGTGGCCACGACAACCGGATTTGCGGTCAGTGATTATTCGCAATGGCCAGTGGTCACCAGTTTACTTTTATTCGCCACCATGTTTGTCGGTGCTTGCGCCGGTTCCACCGGCGGCGGCATGAAAATAGTGCGTGTGTTGTTGTTGTTCCGTCAGGGCATGCGCGAGGTGCGCCGCTTGATTCATCCGCATGCCGTGGTGACAGTAAAACTGGGCGGCACCAAGGTGACCGGCTCGGTGGTTGAAGCGCTGTGGGGCTTTTTTGTGCTGTATATCGTCTGTTTTATGATGATTGCCGTTTTGGTGGCGGCTTCCGGTGTCGATATGTTGACCGCGTTGGCTGCGGCTGCGGCCTGCATTACCAATACCGGTCCCGGTTTCGGAGGTGTCGGTCCGGCTGAAAATTACGCTGCTTTGCCGGATTTCGCCAAAGCGGTGCTGATGTTCGGTATGGTGTTGGGACGTCTGGAAATTTTTACGTTTTTTGTGCTTCTTGTGCCCGAGTTCTGGCGCAAATGATAGCTGTCTAACACATGCACCTGAGAGGTGTTGTGTGGACCTTAGCCATGCTCTCGGTGTTGTTTGGCGCGGGTATGGCGGTGACGGCGGTGGTCGCGCTTTATTATCAAACCGGTCATGCGATGGAATTCTCCGCATGCGGTGGCATCATCATTCTATTCGGGGTGCGGGTGGCGCGTGTGTCGGGTCCGGCACCCTCGCAACTTGGCCATCGCGACGGTTTTTTGATTGTTATACTGGCTTGGTTTTTATTGTCCTTGTTCGGTGCTGCGCCGTTGATTGCTACAGGTGTGTGCCATTCCATTGTCGATGCCGTGTTTGAGTCGGTTTCCGGCTTGACGACAACGGGTGCGACCATCCTTACCGGGCTGGACCATATGCCGCCGTCGATTTTGTTCTGGCGTTCGATGCTGCAGTGGTTGGGTGGCATCGGTATTATTGTGTTGGTGGTTGCGGTGATGCCGTTTCTTGGTGCGGGCGGCATGCAATTGATGCGTGCCGAAGTGCCGGGTCCGGTCAAGGATAAGTTGACAACCCGTGTTTCCGAAACCGCCAAGGTATTATGGACGCTGTATCTCGGTATCACTGTTTTATGCGCGCTGTCCTACGGCTGGGCGGGTATGGGTTGGTTCGATGCCGTGAATCATGCCATGACTACGGTATCGACAGGCGGTTTTTCCACACACGATGCCAGTTTCGGGTATTATGGTAAGCCCGCATTACATATTCTTGCAGTGATTTTTATGTTCGTTTCAGGGGTGAATTTTGCACTGCATTTTGCGGTCATGCGCAAGGGTGTTTCGCTGAAAATATATCTGGCCGATGATGAATTCCGGTTTTATTTGATGGGTTTATGTTTTTTTATGCTGCTTATCGGTTTATTGGTGGCGCACGGAACGGAAAGCGGCTGGGATGAGGTCGTGTTCAGCGTTGTCTCTATCGCTACGACGACGGGATTTACCGTCGGCGATTACAGCACATGGGCAGCAGGGCCGGTGTTGATATTGTTGTTGATTATGTTGGTTGGCGCTTGTGCCGGTTCGACATCGGGTGGCATGAAGGTGATTCGCCTGTTGTTGTCCTTCCGGCATGCGCGTCTTGAATTGCGGCGTCTGATTCATCCGCATGGTGTTATGCATGTGAAGATTCACAACCATAGTTTGTCGTCGGGTTTGGCGGAATCTCTGTGGGGCTTCACTATTTTGTATCTGGTCAGTTTTTTCGTGATTGCTATTCTGGTCGCGCTGAGCGGTGTGGATGTGTTGACGGCGCTGAGCGCATCGGCGGCGTGTCTTTCCAATACCGGCCCCGGTATTGGCGATGTCGGCCCGGCTTCGACCTACGCGTCGCTTCCGGAGATGTCTAAAATCATTCTGATGTTGGGCATGATCGTCGGGCGGCTTGAGATTTATACGTTTTTTATTATTTTTATTCCGGAGTTTTGGCGCAAATAAGGGCCATCAAGGCTTGCGGGCTACAAGTCGTGTATTCACCGGCGGCAAGCCCGGTTTGTTGCAGGCTTAGCGCGCCGATATGGGTGCGGCACAGGGCCGTAACATGATTGCCGACAGCCGCGAACATGCGCCGTACTTGATGGTAGCGGCCTTCATGCAAAATCAATGAAACCTGCTGATTGTCGAGCATCTGCAATTCCGCAGGCAGGCATGCTTTTTCTTCACCTTCGAGCAGCAGTTTTCCGCTGGCGAAGATGTTTTTTTCTTTTCCGCTAAGCGGTTCGGCCAGTGTTGCCAAATAGGTTTTGGAAATATGTTGTTTGGGGCTGGTGATACGGTGGTTGAGCTGCCCGTCGTCGGTTAGAATCAATAAACCGGCGGTGTCTTTGTCGAGACGGCCAACGCTTGAAAGGGGTGGTTTTCTGTCCAGCCAGCGGGCCGGGAAATCATCGTAAATCAATCGCCCGCCTTCCTTGCGCGAACACACCGAGCCAGCCGGTTTATGGTAGATAATGGTAAGTCCGAAAGGGTGATCCAAGGCTTTGCCTTCAAGCAATACCTGATCGGCTGTGACCTTCTGTGCTGGCGAAGTGGTCATGCTGCCATCAACGCTGACAATACCTTCGTTGATCCAAGCGCGCACATCCTTGCGTGCACCGTAACCGAGGTTGGCGAGCAGTTTATCCAGACGTTCCGCTTTGATTTGTTTCACCTCACGCGCCTTAAATTGCATCCATGAGTGTGACGTTAATCATGCCGCGTACCGGATCGGTGGAATCAATTCGCAGCTTCACAGCATCGCCCAATTGGTAGGCCATATTGTTGCGTTTGGAGACCAGCCGCTGTGTTGTGTCATCCAGTTCAAACGGGCCGTCCAGTGCATCGGCGGGCATGGACGCCTCGGCTAGCGTGGTTTCCAGCTCGAAAAAAATACGCCGCTGGGTGAGCCCGGAAATACGTCCTGGCATGCTTTCACCGACATCTTTCTGATGGTAGAGGGCGGCAAGCATGGCCTGCACATCCCATTCACCGCGCTGTTGTTTGCGTTCCTGTTGCGAGGTTTGCTCACCGATGGCTGGCAGTCCGGCAGCCGGTTGCACTTTGTCGGGCGATTGTTTGCTGATCAGTGCTTTTAGTCTGCGGTGTACGGTCAAATCGGCGTAGCGGCGGATTGGGCTGGTGAAATGGCAATAACAATCGTAAGCCAGTCCGAAATGGCCCTCGTTTTCCGTCGTGTAGCGGGCCTGCTGCATTGAGCGCAGTACCAAGCGCTGCAACGGATGCGCAAACGGTTTGTCGGCGGCGTTTTTGAGTACGAACTGCACATCGCCCGGTTGCACGCTTTTTTCCTTGTCGGCGGCCTTGGGCATGCGCACGAACAGCCCGAACGGGGCGAGAAAATCGTTCAGTTTTTCAATCGACTGACGTTTCGGTGCGGGATGCACGCGATACAGCAGCGGGCAGCGGTGGGTGTGCATATATTCGGCGACCGAGGTGTTGGCGGCCAGCATCATTTCCTCGATTAGATGGTGGGCGATATTGCGCTCGCCGGAACCCATGCCGGTTAAGCGCCCTTCGTGCAGCACAGCGCGAACCTCCGGCACATCGAGATCCAGTGCGCCGCGTTTTTTGCGTTTATCGGCCAGTTTGGCGTGCAAGCGCGCCGCATCATCGAGCATATTGCGCAGTTTGGCATCGGGTACGGCATCGGTATTGCGTTCTTGCAGCCAAATCGAGGCTTGTGTGTAGGTCAACCGCGCTTGCGAATGAATGACTGCCGCATACATGCTTGCGGTACGTTTGCGTCCGGTAATGTCGAAACGCATGCGCACCACCATGGCCAAACGATCGACATGCGGATTCAGCGAGCAAAGACCATTGGACAGGCGCTCCGGCAGCATCGGAATCACCCGGTCCGGAAAATAGAAGGAATTGCTGCGTTCCAACGCCTCGTTGTCCATCGCACTGTTCGGGCGCACATAATGCGCGACATCGGCAATCGCTACCCATGCCTCGAAACCATCGCCGCGTGGTTGCACGCAAATAGCATCGTCGAAATCGCGTGCATCCTCGCCGTCGATGGTGACAAACGGCAGGTGGCGCAGATCAAGCCTGTCTTGCCGGTCGGTATCGCTGATGTGTTCGGCAATCGCTTCGGCTTCTTTGTTGACGGCAGAAGGGAAATCATCCGGCAACTGCAATTCGGCAATGACCAGCTCAATCAGCGATGGCGGGTCCAAATTGGAGCCCAATACATCGAGAACACGACCATGCAGCGGTTGCTTGCTGCGTTCGATTTCAATGCGTACCCAATCGCCGTCTTGCGCACCATTGGCATCCCTGCCGCGTATCAGAATTGCTTGCGGCATGCGTTTGGAACGCGGTTGCACTAGTGCAGCGCCGCCTTTGAAGATGAATTGGCCGACGATAACGGACGGTGCTTTTTTGATGATACGGATGAGCTCGGCGGATTCACGACCGCGAACGAGGCGGTTGCGTACCTCTACCTCGTCGCCGTGCATCAGTTCGTACATTTCCTGACGTGGCAGGAACAATCCTTTTTCCCGGCCCGCAACATCGACAAAACCGAAGCCGTCGGGATGTGCGGAAACAATGCCGATAAATGTTTCGCCGCTGTTTTTGTCCGTTGCACGCTTATGCGACGGTTTGCGGTGGCGGGCGGCGCTCTTTTTCCCCGCTTTGTCCCATGGCGACGGCTTTGCAGCCCGTTGTTGCTGTTTTTTGCCGTTTTCCCGGTTGCTGGTTTTCTTTCTTGACACGATAGTGCTCCATCCTATGATTGCCCGCCTCCTGCAGCCATGCTGCAGGGGTGTGTGTTTTCTATGCCGAGGTGGCGGAATTGGTAGACGCGCTAGCTTCAGGTGCTAGTGTCCTTATGGACGTGCTGGTTCGACTCCAGTCCTCGGTACCATTTAGAACATCCTGGGATGTTCGGCTAAGGCCCGTAACTGTTGTGGTTGCGGGCTTTTTTCTTAAAGGTTTTCCTGATTCTCTACTGCCCAAAATCATACCAGAACCTTGCTGGGTATTTTATTGCTGCGGCTATTCGATTTCAGTTTCAATTGTGAAAAGTAGCAACAAATCGGCGGTGTCACAATGGCGTTATCCTTAGAAGGCTTGGGGGGCATGAGGTGCGCGCATAATGTTACTGATTGTGCAGCCAGATGCCTTCGAGCAATCCGGCATAGACGACGGTCATTTCCTGATAATTCCAGCGTGCGAGAATTGCCTCGATGATGGCCAGTCCCGCAATCATCAGATCGGCACGGCCTTGTTCGATACTGGGGATGGCTTGGCGCTCGGCAAGCGGCATGGCCAGCAGGCGGTCGCGCAGTTGCATGAATTTGCTTTTTGAAATCACATGATTATTGATTTTTTCAGCCACATAGGGGTGCAAATCAAGGTGGACGGCGGCCAGCGTGGTGACTGTTCCGGCGGTGCCGATCAGGTGTTCGGGAATGCGATGATCGCCCCAGTGCGCTTCGACGGCCATCAAGTGTTCGTTGGCGGCTGCCAGCATGGTGTTGTAATCGTCGAGAGATGGCGGGTCGCTGTGTAGATGCGTTTCGACCAAGCGCACGACGCCCAGTTTGCGGCTGATGGCATCGTCCATGCAGGTACGACGGGCGCGCACGAATTCGGTACTGCCGCCGCCGATGTCGAAAAGCAGCATATTTTGACGTTTTTGCGCATGGAGTACGGCTGTTGCACCGGCCAACGACAATTTTGCTTCCGTATCGCCGTCGATGATGCGAATATCAATGCCTGTTGCGGTGCGGATGCGCTGCTGCAATTCGCCACCGTTTGCCGCTTCGCGCATGGCGGCGGTGGCAACGGCATAGGTGTCGGCAGTGGATAAACCGTGTTCGGCGATGGCGGCGGAGAATTCTTGCATGGCTTTTAATGCGCGCGCCATGCCTGCATCGCAAAGCCTGCCGCTATGATGCAAGCCCTCGCCGAGACGCACGATGCGGTGCGTGTAATATTCGGTTTGCCATGTCCCGGAATCATTTGGCTTGGCAATGAGCAGGCGGAAGGTATTGGAACCGATGTCGATGGCGGCGTGCATATTGGGGTTAGGGATTTGGCATGTGGGTTTTGGCCAATTCGACGTAGTGCGTCGCTGAAGCTTGCAAAAAGGCTTTTTCTTCGTCGCTGAGTTCGCGCCGTTCACGCGCCGGTGCACCGGCATACAGATAACCGCCGCGCAATATTTTACCTTCCGGAACCAGCGAACCGGCGGCCAGCAAGCAACCGGACTCGAGTTTTGCGCGGTCCATCAAAATGGAACCCATGCCGACCAGACAGCTGTCCTCGACTTCGCAACCGTGCAGAATCACCCGGTGACCAACAGTGACATCGTTGCCGATGATACACGGCGTGACGTGATGGCTGGTATGTACGACCGAATGATCCTGAATATTGCTGCGCGCACCGATGCGAATATCGTGCACATCGCCGCGCAGCACGCACTGATACCAAATATTCGCATCGGCAGCGATTTTAACGCGCCCAATAACTTCTGCAGAGGCGGCAACAAAGGCCGTCGGGTCGATGTCCGGCTGCCAGTGCAGGTAGGGTGAAATCATGCGGCTTGGGTCAGTTCGGGGCTTTTTTCCAGACGCGGATTGGCGGCGGTTTTTTCTATGGCGGGCTGTTTTTCATCAATGCGGTTGCAGCGGCCATTGATGGATGCGCCTTCGCTCAGCGAAATGACATGATATTCGACATCGCCGATTAGTTTTCCGGTGGCGGTTATTTTCAGGTTCTCACTGGCCCGTACATTGCCGCGAACCGTGCCGTGCAGCACCAGATTGGGCACATCGACCTCGCCGGTGATTTTTGCCACTTCGCTGACGATGAGCGTGCCGCCGTTGTGCGAATGGATGTTGCCGTCGAATCGTCCGTCGATGCGTACTGCGCCTTCGAATTCCAGTTCGCCGGTAAAGCTGGCGTGTTGGCCGATAATGGTTTCGATATTATTGTTATCCACTGTGTTTTTTCCCAGTTTCATCATTCACCTTCCTTTGTTGCGGGAGCGGCAGCTTGCATCGGTTCGTTACGTGTTGATTCGTCACGCGTCGATGCATCCTGCGCCGTTGCGTCGTGTTCTAGTGTTATTCCCATTTGATCGCGTTCTGCGCCTTGATAATTCAGGCGGGTAATTTGTAGTTTTTCCGGTTGCCACGTGTGTTGCCACGGGGTGTTGCCTTCGAGAAAGACGTGGGTATCCATTTTATAGGGCAATTCGGCGGTTTTTTTACCCAGTTTGAGCAGTGCTTTTTGGCCTTTGCCGCCAATCGCATGGATGCGCACGCTGCCTCTGACACTACGCGGATAATTACCGCCTTTCACCAGCACCAGATTGTAGTTCAGTATATTGCCTTCCTTGATGCGCGCGGTGGCGCGCAGAATACGCACGCCGCCGGATTTGCGTGCTTCAAGGATGCTTTCGTAGATATTCAAGCGCTGACGCAGTGTTTCGTTTTTCTGCTGGCCGGACAGCAGTTCCTTTTTGAGACCGTCGATTTGTTCTTTGGCCAGCGCGAATTCGCCTTGCAGGCTTGCCGCTTGATCTTGTAAGCCCTGATTCTGCTGCTGCAACTGATAAAAGCGGGTGGAAAGGGTTTCGGTGCGCGGTGGTGCGTAATACCAAGCTAAAGCAGCAGAACTGAGCGCGATAACAAGGATAATGGTGATAATTCCGGCGATGTTCACACGCATATTGCGCACAGTATGGCCGCCCTGAGGTTCCAGCAGCATCAGTTGGTAGCGTTTGAATAGTCTGCGCAGGATTCGACGTAACATGGTTACGGCCACACCGCGTGGGCGCTGAGTGCCAGCGTTTCGTTAAAGCCGAACATGATGTTGGCATTTTGCACGGCCTGTCCGGCAGCGCCCTTGAGCAGATTATCCAAGCAACCGACCACGACAGCGCTGTTTTTTCCGGTAACACAAAGGCCGATATCGCAGCGGTTGCTGCCGTTGACAGCCTTGCTGGACGGCAGCGAACCCTCGGCCAAAACCTGCACGAAAGGCTCATCGGCATAGGCTTCGGCGAGCAGTTGATGCCAGTTGTCGGGATTTTCTCCGCTTACATGCAGGGTGGCCAGCATGCCGCGTGTCATGGGCAGGATATGCGGCACAAATTGCACGGAAATAGGGTTCCCAGAGAAGGCTTCGCCCCATTCTTCCATTTCCCAAGCATGCCTGTGCCGTGGCAAGCCGTAAGCCCGCACACCTTCATTGATCTCGCAGTAGAGAAGGTCGGTCTTGGCACTGCGTCCGGCCCCCGATGTGCCGGATTTGGCATCGACGATAATGCGCGAGGTGTCGATGACGCCCGCCTTGAGCAGTGGCAGCAGCGGCAGCAGCGTGCAAGTCGGGTAGCAGCCAGGATTGGCGATCAGTTGTGCATCGGCGATGTCTGCTCTGGCGTATTCGCTAAGGCCGAAGATGGCATCGTTCAGCAGTTCGGGAAACGGATGTGCCTGCCCGTAGGCCTCGGCATAGGTGGCAGCACTCTGGTGACGAAAATCGGCGGATAAATCGACCACCCGGCAACCAGCATCTAGCGCTTTTTTAACGCTGGCGGCGGCAGCGCCGTGCGGCAGGGCGGTGAGAACCAGTTCGATGCCGTCGGCCAGCGGTGTATCGGAAGCAAGAAGGGGCATGTTGGCAATATTCTTGGCTAGGCCGGGCAGCACTTCGCCAGCCAATTTTCCGGCTTGCGAATGCGCCCCGAGATGCGCGATGGCAAAGTGCGGATGTGCATCCAGCAGGCGAATCAGTTCGCTGCCGGTATATCCGGTGGCACCGAGAATGGCTGTGGAAATCTGTTTCATGCAGCCATCTTACGCATCACAGCCGCCGCATCAATGCAAAAAAAACGGGAAGGCCGAAGCCTTCCCGTGATCTGTGTGTTGCCAAGCAATTAACGCTTGGAGAACTGCGGTGCTTTTCTTGCCTTGTGCAGGCCATATTTTTTACGCTCAACCTTGCGTGCATCGCGGGTCAGCATGCCGGCTTGTTTGACTTGTCCACGCAGGCCCGAATCGTATTCGATAAGCGCGCGGGCAATGCCGTGACGAATCGCACCGGCTTGGCCGGATGTGCCGCCACCATGCACGTTCACACGAATGTCCATACGCCCGGAAAGCTGGGTGAGTACCAGCGGTGAAAGGGCGTGCTGGCGCACAATTTCAACGGGGAAATAATTGGTTACATCGCGACCGTTGACTTCGATTTTGCCGCTTCCCGGCTGAAGAATCACGCGTGCAACGCTGCTTTTGCGGCGGCCAGTGCCGCGATAAGTGGTATCTGCCATGGCTATGGTCTCCGTTAGTCCAGACTTAGTGATTTGGGTTGCTGGGCGGTATGCGGGTGATCTTCGCCAGCATATACCTTCAGCTTTTTGAACATCTTACGTCCGAGCGGGTTTTTCGGTAGCATACCTTTGACGGCGGCTTCGATGATGCGCTCCGGGAACTGCTGGCGTTGTTTTTCCAGCGTGATGCTTTTCAGGCCACCGGCATAACCGGAATGGCGATAATAAACTTTCTGTTCTTCTTTACGCCCGGTGACCCGAACACGTGCCGCATTGATGACGATCACATGATCGCCGCAATCGGCGTGCGGGGTGTATTGCGGACGGTGTTTGCCGCGCAGAACTGAGGCTGCACGGGTGGCCAGACGACCGAGAATCAGGTCGTTGGCATCAATGATATACCATTCGCGTTCAATACTTCCGGGACTGTAGGTCCAAGTGCGCATGTGCTTCTACTCCATAACCGACCACACGGGTCGTTTTTCGCAAGGCGGCGGATTATATGCAGTCGAAGGCGGATGTCAAAAGCTTTTCAGTGGTGGTTTGCCGTTTGTCTCAAGGATTGTCTCCAGCACGACCGGCGTTAGACTGCCAAGCTGTTATGACAACGCATTCCACACATAATCTTGGTCAGCGCCACGAGTTGATTCTCGGTGAGGTGGTGCGCGCCTATTTGGGCAGCGGTCAGCCGGTCGGTTCGCGTTCGCTAGCCGAGCAGGGAGCGATTGCTCTGAGTTCGGCATCGATTCGCAATGTGATGGCCGATCTTGAGCATCTCGGCATGTTGTGTTCGCCGCATACCTCGGCGGGACGGGTGCCGACCGATCATGGATTACGTTATTTTGTCGATGCGCTGATGGTGATGGACCCCAAGATTGGACAATCGATGGAGCAAGTGTTGTCGGGGAATCTGTATGCCGCCGATGCGCAACAGGATTTATTGCACAAAGCGACCGACGAATTGGCCAGTTTAACGCGTTATGCGGGTTTGGTCTGGGTACACGAAACGAAGATGAAACGCATTCGCCGCATCGAATTGGTGGCAGTGAGTTCCGAAAAAGTATTGGCGGTGATTGTTTCCGATCACGGCGATGTGCAAAATCGGCTTATTTCCCGTCCATCCGGTTTGAATGAAGCGGCTTTGCACGATGTCAGCATGCGTTTGAATGCACTTTTGGCCGATTGCGATTTGCAGGAGGCGCAGCGCCGCCTGCAACACGAAATGGACGACGATAGACTGCATGTGCGGCGTTTGTTGGAGGGCTTGAAACAATGGGCCGAGGCCCCTACACAAGGGCAAGAAGATATGTTTGTCAGCGGTCAGCGGCAATTGCTGGACATGCCGGAGTTCGGGGTTATCGATACGGTTCGTTCGTTACTTTCCGCGTTTGAAGAAAAAGAGCATCTGTTGCATTTGATGCAACAGGTGGAAGATGACGAGCACGGTGTGCGTATTTTTATCGGCAGTGAGCATGCTATGGTCGATATGGAGCAGGTGTCGATGGTCATGGCGCGCTACGAAGGGCCGATGAATACCGTCGGCACGCTCGGCGTAATCGGTCCCAAACGCATGCAATACGAACGTGTGCTGCCGATTGTCGATTGCACGGCCAGATTGGTCAGTAGAATTTTAGGAGGTAAGGCTTGAACGAAAAGAATAACGAACGGAATCACAAAGAAGAAACTGAAACAGAGATTGAAATGGATCATCCGGATGCGGTAAGCGAAGCAGCCGATAGCGGTGATGTTTCAGAAGGCGATGTGGTTACCGACGAGCTCGAAGCAGCCTATGCCGAAATCGCCGAATTAAAGGATAAATTACTGCGCAATCACGCCGAAATGGATAATTTACGCAAACGCACGCAGCGCGAAGTCGCCGATGCACATAAATTCGGTATTGAGAAGTTTGCCGTTGCACTGCTTGATGTGGTGGACAATCTTGAGCGCGCGCTGGAAGTCGATGAGGGCAACGAACAAGCACTGCGCGACGGCGTGAAGCTAACTCTCGGTAGCTGGCACAATATGATGGAAAAATTCAATCTGGAACGTATCGATGCGGTGGGCGAATCATTCGATCCGCATCAGCACGAAGCCTTGTCGCAAATGCCACACGAAGAACCTGCGGGAACTGTGGTGGCACAGCATGTTGCCGGCTATAAATTGCACTGGCGTTTGTTGCGCCCGGCCAAGGTTCTGGTTTCGGCAGGGCTGCCGGAAGACAAGTAGATAGGGTGCAAGCACCAAGCAAACAATCTCAGGGGGGGTTGAAAGGCGTAAATCGCACCCCCATATAAGCTGAGTATGATGATTGAAACCACCGATGTAAGACCGGCGCAGTGCCTTAGTGCATGCGGGCTTTCGAATGAAAATATGGAGATAAAGAACAATGGCAAAAGTAATCGGAATAGATCTTGGCACGACCAATTCGTGTGTGGCGGTAATGGAAGGCGACAAGGCCAAAGTCATCCCCAACAGCGAAGGCGATAATACCACGCCGTCGGTGGTGGCGTTTGCTGCGGATGGCGAACGTTTGGTCGGCGCATCGGCAAAGCGTCAGATGGTGACCAACCCGGACAAAACATTTTATGCAGTCAAACGCTTAATCGGGCGCAAGGCCGATGCCAAAGAAACCGCGCATCATAAGAAGCTGGTATCCTATCCGGTGGTCGCTGCCGATAACGGCGATGCATGGGTTGAGGCGGACGGTAAGAAGATGAGTCCGCAGGAAATCAGTGCGATTACCTTGCAGAAGATGAAACAGACCGCCGAGGATTATCTGGGCGAGAAGGTGACTGATGCGGTGATTACCGTGCCTGCGTATTTTAACGATTCGCAGCGTCAGGCCACCAAGGATGCCGGGGCGATTGCCGGTTTGAACGTGCAGCGCATCATCAACGAGCCGACTGCCGCAGCTCTGGCCTACGGCCTGGACAAAACCGAGGAAAACCACCTGATTGCGGTTTATGATTTGGGTGGCGGTACATTCGATATTTCGGTGCTGGAAATCGGCGACGGCGTGTTCGAGGTCAAGGCGACCAACGGCGATACCTTCCTCGGCGGCGAAGATTTCGATCAGGTGATTATTCAATATCTGGCCGATGAGTTCAAAAAGGAAAGCGGTGTCGATTTGACGAGCGACAAGCTGGCCTTGCAGCGCCTGAAAGAGGCTGCCGAGAAGGCTAAAATCGAGCTTTCCAGCGGTCAGCAGACGGAGGTGAACCTGCCGTTCATCACCGCCGATGCATCCGGTCCGAAACATCTGTTGATTAAGCTGACGCGCGCCAAATTCGAAAATATGGTGTCCGATCTTGTCGACCGCTCGATTGCACCGTGCAAACAGGCGCTCAAGGATGCCGGCGTGTCTGCTTCGGATATTCACGAAGTGGTGTTGGTCGGCGGTCAGACACGCATGCCGCTGGTGCAGCAGAAAGTGGAAGAATTCTTTGGTCGTGAGCCGCATAAGGGCGTGAACCCGGATGAAGTGGTCGCTATCGGTGCTGCTATTCAGGGCGCGGTGTTGTCCGGCGATGTGACCGATGTGTTGCTGCTGGATGTGACGCCGCTGAGTCTGGGTATTGAAGTCGAAGGCGGGCTTTTCAATAAAATCATTGAAAAGAACACCACGATTCCGACCAAAAAGAGCCAGACCTACACCACGGCTGCCGATAATCAGACGGCGGTGACGATTAAGGTGGCGCAGGGCGAACGCGATATTTTCTCGGCCAATAAGCAGCTTGGCTTGTTCAATCTTGAAGGTATTGCCCCGGCTCCGCGAGGCATGCCGCAGATCGAAGTGACTTTCGATATTGATGCCAATGGTATTATGCATGTGCATGCCAAGGATAAGGGTACGGGCAAGGAAACATCGATTCGTATCGAGGCCGGTTCCGGTTTGTCCGAGGACGAAATCGAGAAGATGAAGAAGGATGCCGAGGCGCATGCCGACGAGGACAAGCAGAAGAAGGAAGAAATCGAAACTAGAAACCGCGCCGATGCACTTGTTTATGCTACCGAAAAATCGCTCAAGGAGCATGGCGACAAGGTGGATGACGACACCCGCAAGAGCATCGAAGATGCCTTGGCCGAATTGAAATCGGCGCTGGAAGGCGGCGATATTGAGGCAATTAAAAAGGCCGAAGAGGATTTGTCGGAGAAATCGCAGAAGCTCGGTGAAGAAGTGTATAAACAGATGCAGGCTGAAGCTGCGGCTGGTGAAGGTGCAGCTTCGACGGGCGATGCCGCGAGTAGCGATGCCGGTGCGGCAGACGGCGATACGGTGCAGGATGCCGAGGTGGTCGATGCCGAGGTTGTTGACGACGACAACAAGAAATAAACCGGGCTTTACAGCCTTCGGCCTTCGTCGCCTGCATGCCCGTTTATCGGTAATGCAGGCGGCGGAGGCTGTTGGCGTTTTAAGTGGTTCGGATGTTTTTAGTGTGGAGCTAGTGTGAAGCAGGGAAGGAGATAACGTGCCGACAAAAGGCGATTATTACGAAATTCTGGGTGTGGATAAGGGCGCGGACGCCAATGCCGTCAAGCGCGCCTACCGCAAACTGGCCATGAAATATCACCCCGACCGCAACAAGGACGATGCGGCTGCCGCAGAAAAATTCCGCGAAGTGACCGAGGCCTACGAAGTGTTGTCCGACAAGGAAAAACGGGCGCGCTACGATCAATACGGGCATGCCGGTGTCGATGATCAGATGAATGATTTCTGGTCGCGCGGCGGTCAGGATTCGCAGGCTTTCCGCGATTTTGGCGATGTATTCGGCGATGTATTCGGCGATATGTTCGGTTTCGGCGGTTCGGGACGTTCCAACCGTGGTGCGGATTTACGTTATCAGCTGGAAATGACGTTGGAAGATGCGGCCAATGGCCGGGAAGCGGAATTAGAGATTCCCAAGCATGTCGGTTGCACCACTTGCAAGGGCAGCGGTGCGCGACCCGGGACCAATCCGGTTCCCTGCCGGACTTGCGGCGGTCATGGTCAGGTGCAGATGCAGCAGGGCTTTTTCGCCATGCGCCGTACTTGCCCGGAATGTCACGGTCAGGGCACACGTATCGAATCGCCGTGTACGGACTGCGGCGGCAGTGGTTTGGTGCAGACGCGCAAAAAACTGAAAGTGCGCATTCCGCCCGGCGTGTACGACGGGGCGCAGGTGCGGGTCGGTGGTGAAGGCGAAGCGGGTGCGCAAGGTGGTCCGCCCGGCGATTTGTATATTGTAGTGCGCTTGAAGAAACACAGCATGTTCGAGCGCGAGGGTGCGGATTTGCATTGCGATATGCCGATTACCTTCCCGCAGGCGGTGCTTGGTTCCGAAGTGGATGCGCCGACGCTGAACGGGCGTGTGAAAATCAAGATTCCGGCCGGGACCGACAGCGGCAAGGTGTTTCGCCTGCGTGGCAAGGGTGTGCCGGATATTCGTGCCAACAGAACCGGCGATTTGTTTGTGCGTTTAAATGTGGCCGTGCCGAAGAAATTGAGTAAAAAACAGGAAGATTTGCTACGCGAATTCGCCGCCGAAACCGGCGACGAAGTGTATCCGGAACGGGCCTCGTTTCTTGGTAAAGCCAAACAGTTCTGGGACGATTTGTCCGGCGAGGTGAAATGATGCGGGTAATCATAACAGGCGCTTCTGGGCGCATGGGGCGCATGTTGGTGCGCGCGGTGACGGAAGCGGACGGCGTGCAACTGGTCGGCGCAACAGAGCGGGCGGGTTCCGAATGGATGGGCCGCGATGCGGGCGAATTGGCTGGTATGGATGCGCTCGGTGTGGTGTTGAGCGATGATTTGAGTGCATTGCCTGCAGCCGATGTGTTGATTGATTTTACCGCCCCCGAAGCGTGTTTAGCGCATGCCCGTTATGTTGTGCAAAACGGTCTCGGCATGATTGTCGGTACTACCGGCCATACGCCGGAACAATTGCAGGAATTGCGCGATATTTTATCTGCTTCGCCGGTGGTCATGGCAGCTAATTTTTCGGTCGGGGTGAATCTGGCGCTGCAACTGATTGAGCAGGCGGCAGGCGTGCTTGGCGATGATTACGATGCGGAGATTTTCGAAGCGCATCACAAGCACAAAGTCGATGCGCCGAGTGGTACGGCCTTGGCTATGGGGCGTTCGCTGGCTGCCGGGCGCGATGTCGATTTGGATGATGTGGCTGTTTATGCCCGCGAAGGCATCACCGGCGCGCGCAAGGCCGGAGATATTGGTTTTTCGGTGATGCGTGCGGGGGCGATTGTCGGTGAGCACAAGGCGATGTTTGTTGCCGATGAAGAGCGTATCGAAATCAATCATGTGGCCACAGATCGCTCGGTGTTTGCACGCGGTGCGGTGCGTGCTGCCCGCTGGTTGCAAGGTCAGTCTGCAGGTTGGTACGGCATGCGCGAGGTGCTGGGTCTGGACTGAATTTACCCATTCCCGGTATACCGATTTGATCAGGGTTTGGCTTACGCAGCCTTTCGGTGCTAAAGTCGCCTGCATTGCAGTTCCTAGGAGGGATGCCATGGGATACCTGAGATGGGTGAGTTTCATGCTGGTTGCTATGTTTTCTGCGTCGTTTGCGCAGGCGGCGGGCAATGTCGAAGATGGGAAATTCGTATTCAAAAGTTACTGTATTTTGTGCCATCAGGATCCGGATCATCCCGATGAAGAGCAGATTCGTGTGCGCGCTGGGCTGGATTTACGCGGTGTTTACGGCTCCGAATCGGCCATTGGCCTAGGTATTCTGAACGAACAGAAGCTGATTCAGTGGGTGACCAAGCCACGCGCCCTGAAACCCGATACGCAGATGATTCGTCTGCCGCTGACGGAAAAACAGGTACGCGATGTGGTCGCTTATCTGGAAACCATTCCCGCCCCGCACGAGGGCAAAGGCATGAAAAAAGCGCCGCTGCAAACCCGCCGCTGCCATTCCTGCCATGATTTCCGCCCCAACGGCAAGAAAAAAGTCGGGCCGCCGTTATACGGCGTGTTTGGACGTAAACCGAGTATCGAAGGTGTGCCGTTTGCGGTGTGGAACGAGGATACGCTAGATCGCTGGTTGAAAAATCCACGTGCCGTCAAAGCGAAGACCAAGATGCGCTTTTCAGGCATCAAACAAGCGGCGGACAGGCAGGCGGTGATTGATTATCTGAAGTCGCTGCACGACTAAGTCTGTTCACATAACATCCACATGATTCG
>JAJRWP010000030.1 GCA_021545645.1 Zetaproteobacteria bacterium
CAGGCGCAGCAAGGTGGTCTTGCCGGAGCCGGAACCGCCCATAATCACAGTTGTTTTGTGCGCGCGGACATGAATATCCACGCCATTCAGCGCGGCTACACCTGCATATGTTTTACTCAGCGCCTTGCAGCGAATCATGTTGCTTCAACCTTCCTGTTTGTTTTTCCGCATGCTTTTCTCGTCGGCGCAATAGCCTAGCGGATATGCTGTGCGCGGCAATAGGCCCGCGAATATTCCTATCTTATGCTTGTTGTTGGCGTGGCGGGCAGTAGCTTTGCGCTATGGCTGATTCTTCTTTCTCTTCTTCTAAGCCTGAAACTGTAACGATTATCGGTGCTGGCTTGGCCGGTTCCGAGGCGGCTTGGCAACTGGCGCGGCGCGGTGTTCCGGTTCGCCTGCATGAAATGCGCCCGACGAGTATGACCCCGGCGCACAAAACCGGCAACTGCGCCGAGCTTGTTTGCTCGAACACCTTTCGCGCCGACCATCTGGAAAATGCCGTCGGTTTGTTGCACGAGGAAATGCGGCGCATGGATTCGTTGATTATGCAATGCGCGGACCGCGCACGCATTCCGGCCGGTACGGCGCTGGCCGTGGATCGCGAACAATTCGCGGAATTGGTCACCGAAGCGTTAAAAAACGAAGTGTTGATTGAAATTATCGCAGGCGAAGTAACGGAAATTCCATCTGAAGGCCTAGTGTTGATTGCTTCCGGGCCGCTGACTTCGGATGCTCTGTTCGATGCCATCTGCAAACTTACCGGCGAGGATCAATTGAGTTTTTTCGATGCGATTGCACCGGTGGTGGATGCGGAAACCATGAATATGGACATCGCCTACTGGAAAAACCGCTACGATAAGAATGTCGAAGAAGGCGAGGCGGGCGATTATCTGAATTGCCCGATGAACGAGGCACAATACAAGGCGTTTATTGATGAACTGGTGAATGCCGAGAAGGTCGCTTTTAAGGGTTTTGAAGATATTCCGTTTTTCGACGGTTGTATGTCGATTGAGGAAATGGCCGAGCGCGGATTGGATACGCCGCGTTTCGGGCCGATGAAGCCGGTCGGCTTGGATCATCCGCAAAGCGGCGAGAAATATCATGCCGTGGTGCAGCTGCGGCGCGATAATCGCATGGGGTCGTTGCTGAACATGGTCGGATTTCAGACCAAAATGACCTACGGCGAGCAGAAACGCGTATTTTCTATGATTCCCGGCATGGAAAACGTCGAATTTTTCCGTTTGGGCTCCTTGCACAGAAATACCTTTATCAAATCACCGGCGCTGCTTGATGGCACGCTACGCCTGAAAAAACAGCCGCGTATTTTGTTTGCCGGGCAAATTACCGGTGTCGAGGGTTATGTGGAATCGGCTTCGATGGGTTTGATGGCCGGGCGTTTTCTGGCTGAAATGAGCCAAGGCGGCGAGCCGAATGCGCCGCCTGCCGATACTGCGCACGGCGCACTTTTGGCGCATATTTCGCAGACGCGTGTTGAGGATTTTCAGCCGATGAATATCAATTTCGGGCTGTTGCCGCCGGGTAAAAAACGCGAAGGAAAACGCCGCTTTTCACGCGCTGAGCGCCGCCGCGCTGTTTCGGAAAAAGCGCTGGAGACATTAATGGACTGGTGTAAAGGCGATGCCGCTCTCTCCCTAAAGCCATAATATTCGCTTGTCTTGGGCATGAATTACTATGCGGCTTTAAATCCCAGCCGCTGATGCGAGCCGTCGCAATAGGGTTTCATGGCCGAGCCGCCACAACGGCATAATGCCGCTTTACCACTGCTGCATACTGAGTTTCCGGCATCGTCGAGCAGTGCAAACGGCCCTTCCAGCATCAGCGGACCGTCTTCGATGCTGGTGATGTTTAATTCACCTGAATCGGGTGTGTCCGAGGGCAAGGGGATATTGATTTTTCCGTCATCGTGAAAACCCTCTTGCTGGTGGCTGTTGTCGCAAAATGGCATCAACTTCGAAGCACCGCAGCGGCAGAGGGCGGCACGATACGCGGGTTCTTTTTTACCGTTGATGCTCATGTTCGCATGCACATATAACGGCCCGTCGGCGACGAGTTGCACGGTGTTTTGCGCAGGTGCTTCATCCATTACCATACCGGTGGTTTTGTCGAGGCAGCGCAGCGCCCCGGTCGGGCAATTGGCACAGGTGCGGGCAATTATTTCTGCATCTGCGCCATCGGGATTGACCCAGCGGCCAGTGCGTTTGGTATTGAATACTTCGGGTAAATCGCGGCTGCAATCGCCAGTGTGAATGCAGCGCCCCAAATCGAATTCGACAACGGTTTTTTCGCCCTGATAACGGTGAATGCGGCTCATAATTGCACCTCTGTTTATCGCATTTCAAAACACGATTCTGTTATGCCGTGGCGAATTCGGCAACACCTTCAAATTTCAGCAACTGGCGTTTCCAGTCGAGGCCGCAGGAAAAACCGCCGATGCCGTTGGCGGCAAGGATACGGTGACAGGGAATTAACAATGGCAGCGGATTCGCTCCCAGCGACTGACCGATGGCGCGCGGTGCGCTGTTTAATGTGGTGGCCAATTTGCCGTAAGTGCGCGTTTTGCCGAATGGAATGGCCAGCAGCGCGGTGCGCATGCGCGCTTGAAACGGCGTGCGTGCCGTTGCCAGCGGCGGCAGTGGATACGGTTTTTTATCAAAATACGCATCCAGCCATGCGATCACAGGGTTGTTGTTGTCAGTAAGGGCGGTTGGTTTGTCATGCAGCCACATACCGCTGCATATGTTGCCGTTCCAGCGATAAGTGAGCACCCCGCAAGGCGACATATAACGGAAGATTTCATTGCCCATGCTATGCAGGCTAGCATCAAGCGATGGATTGGGCTTTATTTTTTGCGGCATTGGTATCGGCGACACTGTTCCCCGGCGGCTCGGAGGCTTTGCTGCTCTATAAATTGCATGCCGGAGGCGCACCACTGCTTTTGCTGTTGACGGCTACGGCGGGCAATGTGCTGGGCAGTCTCATTACTTATGCGATGGGACGGCTCGGCAATGCGGCGCTGCATCGTGATACGGTGAGCCGCTGGCTGCGCATGTCGGCAGCATCGGTGGCGCGTGCCGAGGCGTGGTTTAAGCGTTACGGAAAGGCGGCGCTGCTGTTCGCTTGGTTGCCGGTGGTCGGCGATCCGCTTTGTCTGGTCGCCGGATTGTTGCGTTTTCCGCTGTTGATTTTTTTGCTGTTGGTGACGTTGGGGAAGCTGGTGCGCTACGGTTTTTTGATATGGGTGTTTTTTTGATGCCTAGCTTAAAATATTCAGCCACAGCGGCAGCGTCAGCATCGACAGCACTGTGGTCAGGGTGACCGCTTCGGCATACAGCGAGGTATCCAAGCGAAAGCGATCACAAATCACCAGTCCCAACACCATGCACGGCATCGCCCCTTCGATGACCGTTGGCGCTAGCAATTTCTCCGGCATGCCGACGCCGAGACAGGCGGCCCAAACGATGAGTGGCATCAGTACAAGCTGAATCATCACCACCGGGATCAAAACCGGAGCGCGCGCTATCCAGCCGCTTTGCCAGCGTAGCGCCATGCCGATGGAGAGCAGCATCAGCGGTACAACCGCTGCGCCGAGCACGGCCAGCGATTCATCCAACCATACCGGCATCGACACAGCGAACAGACTGAGCAATACACCGCCGAGCGCACCCCAAAGTGCCGGTACGCGCAGCAGTTCAATGAGCGGGTGTGCTGCCTGCTTGGTGCTGCTGCCGAAATGGCTGGCCAGCATGACACCGACGGTGAATAACAGCGGTGTGTTGGCGAACAAATCGTAGGGAATAGCCACCGATTGCGACCATGCGCCGAAGGTTTTTGTCAGCACCGGCAGGCCGAGGTAGGTGACATTGCCGAAGGCTGCGGCCAGCAAAAGCGCCCCCACCGCTTTTTTGCCGCCGACGCGCTTGCCATCACCGTAAATCAGTGCGGCGAGCAATAAGGAAAGCAACACGCCGACCGCCGCCACCACGGGCACGCGCAAGACATCAAGGCTGATTGTGGTTTGCCACATGACATGCAGCACCAGTGCCGGAAGGAATACCGTATAAACCGCCTGTGCCAGATGGCCGCGAATAGCTTCCGCATCTTTGCTGCCAAGCAGTACACGCCAGAGCAGTCCGGCGGCGATAATGGCGGCCATGCCGATTAAGGTTGCAAGCATATGCGGGAGAATAGCGGAACCCCACGCATAATTCTCCTTTCGCGACTTAGGCTCTCTCTATCGGAGGCGCGGCAAAGACGCTAGCTTTGCAGGCATAAACCTGACCGGAAGGAGATGTGCCGCCATGCAGCCCAAGCAACAATTCGCTGCTGCCAAACGCTGGCTGATGCAGCAGGAAATGCTGTATCTTAGCCTGTTGGCGATATTGATTGGTGTGCTTTCCGGTTATGCGGCACTGGTGTTGCGTTTCGGCATCGAATCGATGTCCATGCTGTGGACGGGCGAAATCGCTTGGGACCGGGCGCTGGATACGATTCCGTGGTATATCTTTCTGCTTGCCCCGACCACGGCGGGCATCATCGTCGGACTGATTAACAACCATTTGATGAGCAGCACCGAAATGCGCGGCGTGGCCGGTGTTCTGGCTGATTTGGTGGAGCGCGGTGCGCGCATCAATCGCAAGCAGTTGGTTACCGAAACCCTCGGTTCGGCGGTCAGTATCGGCAGCGGCGTTAGTCTTGGCCGCGAAGGTCCGACGGTTGCGCTTGGGGCGGTGATTGCTTCGGAGGTTGGGCATCGCCTTGGGCTTAACGAACATCAGGTGCGCACGCTCATCGGTTGCGGTGTGGCGGCGGGTATCGCGGCGTCGTTTAACACCCCGATTGCCGGTGTGTTGTTCGCATTGGAAGTGATTTTGGCCGATTATGCGGTGGCGACATTCAGTCCGATTGTTATTTCATCGGTGATTGCGACGGTGATTTCGCGCTCCGAACTGGGCAACTTTCCGGCCTTTCTGATTCCCGAATACCACTTGGTCAGCACTTGGGAAATTGCTATTTATGTGCTGATCGGTTTGGCCTGCGGATTGATTGCGGCAACGCTGATTCATTTGATGGGCGGTATTCGCACGCTGCTGGTGCGTTTTATTCCCGATCGCCGTCTGCGGCCGGTGCTTGCCGGTTTTTGTATCGGTTTGCTGGGCTTGGCTGTTCCGCATGTTGTATCCATCGGTTATGGCACGCTCGGCGAAATTCTACTGGAGACCATCAATCCGCAATTGTTCGGTATCGCGTTTCCGCTCGGCGTGTTTCTTGCCATTGTGCTGGCCGGCAAATTATTAACCACGGCGGTAAGTTTTGCCGCCGGATTTCCCGGCGGCTTGCTTGGTCCGGCCTTATTCCTCGGCGCGGTTGTCGGCGCGTTGTTCGGCAGTTTAGTGCATGATTTTGCGCCTGCGTTTACCGAAAGTTACGGTGCTTATGCCTTGGTCGCTTGCGGTGCGTTGACCGCCGCCGCGCTGCAAGCGCCGATTACCATTATGTTGATGGTGTTCGAATTGTCGGCGGATTATCACATTATGCTGCCATTGATGGCGGCGTGTATTGTGGCGACGTTGGTTAAGCGCGTTTTCGGACGCGAATCGGTATTCACCGAGGCGCTGGCGGAACGCGGCATTGAAACCAGTTGGGGCTTGGAGCAGTCGTGGATGCGTTCGGTGAAGGTGTCGCGTATTCAGTGGCGGCCGATTCCCAGCGTTCAGGCGCACAGCAAACTCGTCGATTTAAAACAGATTTATGTGGATGCGGGCAAGGGTTGCGTGCAGGTGGTGGACGAGCACGATCTCATGATCGGCATCATCACTTTCACCGATCTGCAACCATGGCTGCTTGATGCCAGCATGGATCATGTGGTGGTCGCCGCCGAGATTGCCAATCGTAATGTGCATACCATTTCCGAGGATGACAATCTGCTTGATGCCATTGCCACCTTCGACCGCGAGGTTTACGAGCAATTGATTGTCACCGCCGCCGATAATTCGCGGCTGGTGCTTGGTGTGTTGTCGCGGCAGGCGGTATTTTCCACCTACCACAAACTGATTGTGAAACACGGCGAACACGGCGACAACTGATGCAGCTTAACGATGCCCAGCAGCATGCCGCAGAGGCAGGCGGTGGACCGCAGCTGATTCTTGCCGGTGCAGGTTCCGGAAAAACACGCACGATTATCCATCGCATCGGCCATTTGATTGCCGCAAACCATGTCGCGCCGCATCGCATTCTGGCAGTGACATTTACCAACAAAGCCGCCGCCGAATTGCGCGCGCGCCTTTCCCAACTCATCGGCGATGATGGCGGCGGTGTTGTTTCGGGCACATTTCACGCCATTTCGCTGTCTTTTCTGCGTCGCCATGCCGAGGCGCTCGGTTATCCGAAATCGTTTCAGGTGATTGATGCCGACGATCAAAAGGCATTGATCAAGCGCTTATTAAAAGCGCGCAATATCAGCAGCGATACCCTGCATCCCGGTTACTTATTGGCTTGGATCGAACATTGCAAACACGCCGCACTGACTGCCGATGTTGCAGAAGCGCAGGCGTGGAACGATATTGATATGCGCGAGCTTTATGCCGCCTATCAGCAGGAGTTGCTGCATCACGAACGCATGGATTTTTCCGATTTGATTCTCAATACCGTGCGTCTGCTCAAGGAGCATGCCGATGTTGCCGCCCTGCTGCGTGCGCGCTTCGATCACGTGTTGGTCGATGAATATCAGGATACCAATCCGGCGCAGCATATGTGGTTGCAACTGCTGTGCAGCGAACATCGCAATCTGACCGTGGTCGGCGACGACGATCAGAGTATTTACGGTTGGCGCGGAGCCGATGTGCGGCATATTCTGGATTTCGAATCGGTGTGGGCGGGTGCGGCGGTGCATCGCCTCGAACACAATTACCGCTCGACGGCAGCGATTCTTGATCTTGCCAATGCGGTGATTGCCGGCAATAGCGATCGTCATATCAAGCAGCTTAGAGCCACGCGCGATGCCGGTGAAACACCGTTTTGGCAAATATGTCAGGACGAATATGACGAAGCGCGGCGCATTTCTGCGGCACTTCGCCATTGGCATCAGCAAGGCGTGGCATGGCGGGATATGGCGGTGTTGTACCGAACGGCGCGGCAATCGTTGCCGATAGAACAGATGGTCAACGAAGCGGAAATTCCGTACCGGGTGATTGGCGGCGTCGGTTTTTTCGAGCGCATGGAAATCAAAGATGCGCTGGCTTATTGGGCATTGTTGCATGGCATTGCCGATGCCTTGCATTTGCGCCGTATTGCCAATAAACCCAAACGCGGCATTGGTGCGGTCGGCGAACAGCGCATTGTCGAGATGTTGGCTGTTTCGGGCATGTCTGCTGCGGATTGGTTGGACACACTGGCGGATGGCGGTGTCGGGCCGTCGGCAAAACTGGCATCGCTGGCGCGATTGATTGGCGAACAGAGAAGCGATGCCATGCAGCAGCCGGATATGGGGCTGGGCAGGCTGTTGCAGGATTGCGGTTATTTGGAAAGCTTGCAGGCGATGGGTGAAATCGAAGCGGCGGCGCGGCGCGAAAATATTCAGGCCTTGCAGGATTATATCGCCATTGCCGCTGGCGAAGGCATGACGCCGATTGAATTTCTTGATCGTGCGGCATTGTTGCAGTCCGGCGAACAGGTGAATCGCGGCGATGGGGCATCGCATAATGAAACAGACGGTGAGACGGTTTCGTTGATGAGTTTACACCGCGCCAAGGGTTTGGAGTTTACTGCCGTGGTGCTCAGCGGTGTCGAGGAAGGACTGTTGCCGCATCAGCGTTCGCTGGACGAAGGACCAGCCGGATTGAGCGAGGAGCGGCGTTTGCTTTACGTCGGTATGACGCGGGCAAAAGATTATTTGCTGCTCACTTCCGCACGCATGCGGCGCAATTTCGGTGATATGCAATTTCCGCAGCCCAGCCGTTTTATCGCTCAGCTTGCGCCGGAAATACTGGCCCGCGAGGCGGTAGTGGCGGAGATTGCAAACCCTGGCACAGACTGTGAATTGAATATCGGCAGCAGCGTGCGTCATCCGAGTTTCGGCGAGGGTGTGATTCTCGGTGTCGAAGGGGCTGGTGATGCGGTGCGTGTATCCGTAGAATTCCGCAATGCAGGAACCAAACGCCTGATGTTGAAATACGCGGCGTTGGAAATCATTTCGATTGCTTGAAATGCCAAACAGGAGGCCGTTATGGCTGTTACCATCTACCACAATCCCCGTTGCTCCAAATCGCGCGCCACGTTGGCGCTGCTTGAGGAGCGCGGTATTGAGCCGGAGATTATCGAATATCTGAAAACGCCGCCGAGCGCAGCGGAGCTGGCACGAATCTTGACCATGCTGGGAAAATCACCGGCGGAATTGATGCGCAAGGGCGAAGATGAATATAAAGCACATATCGGCGGCAAGGATTTGCCGGATAGCGAGGCGATTGCGCTGATGGTGCAATATCCGAAGCTCATCGAGCGGCCGATTGTCGTCAACGGCGATGCTGCAGCCGTCGGCAGGCCGCCGGAAGCCGTGTTGGATATTGTGTAGCTTGCTTTTATAGCATGAGTTTCGGCAAGGATTGCACTGCGCGTTAAACTGATGAAGGGTTGCCTGATGTTGACTGCATGCGGTTGGGTTATTTCAAAAAGGGGTTTTTTACGATGAAAGTTGTGATGATTGGGGCCGGGTATGTCGGTTTGGTTTCAGGAACGTGTTTTGCCGAATTCGGCGCGCAGGTGACTTGTGTGGATGTCGATCAGGCGAAAATCGATGCGCTGCATGCCGGGCGGATTCCAATTTACGAGCCGGGTTTGGACGATATGGTGGCGCGCAATGTGCGCGAGGGGCGGCTGCATTTTTCCACCAATCTTGCCGATTCGGTGCCGGAAGCTGATTTGGTGTTTATTGCCGTCGGCACGCCGACCCGTCGTGGCGACGGGCATGCCGATTTGCAATATGTTTATGCCGCCGCCAAGGATGTGGCCCAGCATTTGCGCGATTATACGGTGATTGTCGATAAATCGACGGTACCGGTCGGCACAGCGCGGCATGTTGCGCGGATTATTCGCGAAGAAAATCCGCAGGCCGATTTCGATGTCGCGTCCAACCCCGAATTCCTGCGCGAGGGTGCGGCGATTGCCGATTTTACCCACCCGGACCGCATTGTAATCGGCGTGGAAAGCGGACGCGCCGAGCAGCGTTTGCGCGCCCTGTATCGACCGCTTAGCCTAATCGAAGCGCCGATTCTGGCCACCAATCTGGAGAGTGCGGAGCTGATAAAATACGCATCGAATGCTTTTCTGGCCGTGAAAATCAGTTTTATCAACGAAATGTCCGGTTTGTGCGAAAAAGTCGGTGCGGATGTGCATGCGGTAGCCAAAGGCATGGGCATGGACGGGCGTATCGGTTCCAAATTTCTGCATGCAGGACCGGGTTACGGCGGCTCTTGTTTTCCGAAAGATACGCTGGCCTTGACACGCATCGCGCAGGAACACGGCACATCGGTGCGCATTGTCGAAGCGGCAGTGGAAGCCAACGGCGCGCAAAAAGCGCGCATGGTGCGCAAGATTATGGATGCATTGGGCGGCGATGTGGCGGGCAAGCGTATTGGTATTTTGGGGCTGACATTCAAACCGGAAACCGACGATATGCGCGATGCTCCGGCTTTGGCGATTTTGCCGCCGCTGCTGGAAAAAGGTGCAATGATTCAAGCGCACGACCCGCAGGGTATGGAAGAGGCGAAACATCTACTGCCCGAAGGCGTTGCCTATTACGACGATGCTTATGCAGCACTGGATGGTGTTGATGCGCTGGTACTGTTAACCGAATGGAATGAATATCGGAATCTTGATTTGCCGCGTATTGCGGCGGCGATGCAGGGCAAGGTCTTTGTTGATTTGCGTAATGTGTACGAAGCCGAAAGACTTGCCGAAGCGGGTTTTGCTTATACCTGTGTCGGGCGCTAAACGGTCTGTTGCACATAGTTTGCAGACGAGGGCTGCAGGCAGGGGATGCAGACGCGCGCAAAAAACATTATGCTGCGCAGCCTTTTGACGAATCAAGCGGCATCAAGTCGGTTTGTTCGCATATACAGTGATTGAAACAGAGGAGAATACATCATGGCCTTGAACGTCTATTACGACAAAGATGCCGATCTTTCTATTATTAAAAATCAGAAAGTCGCCATTATCGGCTACGGCTCGCAGGGCCATGCCCATGCGAATAATCTAAAGGATTCCGGTGTCGATGTGACTGTCGGCCTGCGTGCCAGTTCGGCATCGGTTGCCAAGGCCGAAGCCGCCGGGTTGAGCGTCAAAGAAGTCGCGGAAGCAGTGAGCGGCGCGGATTTTGTCATGGTGCTGACGCCGGACGAATTCCAGTCGCAGCTTTACAAAGAGCAGTTGGAACCGAATCTTAAGCAGGGTGCGACACTGGCTTTTGCGCACGGTTTTGCCATTCATTACAATCAGATTGTGCCGCGTGCCGATCTTGATGTGCTGATGATTGCGCCGAAAGCGCCGGGGCATACGGTGCGTTCCGAATTTGTGCGCGGCGGCGGCATTCCCGATTTGATTGCGATTCATCAAGATGCCAGCGGCAAGGCCAAGGATGTGGCTTTGTCTTATGCTTCGGCGATTGGTGGCGGGCGTACCGGTATTATCGAGACCACATTTAAAGACGAAACGGAAACCGATTTGTTCGGTGAACAGGCTGTCCTTTGCGGTGGCGCTGTCGAATTGGTCAAGGCCGGTTTCGAGACATTGACCGAAGCCGGATATGCACCGGAAATGGCCTATTTCGAGTGCCTGCACGAGTTGAAATTGATTGTCGATCTGATGTACGAGGGCGGCATTGCCAATATGAATTACTCGATTTCCAACAATGCCGAATACGGCGAGTATGTGACCGGCCCGAAGGTGATTAACGAGGAATCGCGCCGTGCCATGCGCGAAGCCTTGCACGATATTCAGACCGGTGAATATGCCAAAAAATTCATCGTCGAAGGCGCAACGAACTATCCGTCGATGACCGCTTATCGTCGTTTGAATGCGGCGCATCCGATTGAACAAACCGGTGAAAAATTGCGTGCGATGATGCCGTGGATTAAGAAAATCGTCGATAAATCGAAGAATTAGCAGGTAAAACGTTCTGCTGCATGGCAAAAGGGAGGCTTGCGCCTCCCTTTTGCTTGCCCGTTGAGGATTAGCCCCACAGCAGTACGAAAAACCCCCAAGCAGATAAATACAGCAGTAAAATCAAGCCAACGCCGCTTTTCAGTGCGAGTGCGTTGCCGGTGCGCAGTAGCCATGCGCCACCTGCCAATACCGTGAACAATTCGATAGC